>DATHMF010000021.1 GCA_035487355.1 Terriglobales bacterium
CGGCGGGTTTAGTCGCGTCGGGTCGGTCCCTTGCCGCAGGCTTGAGGCTCCAAGGCATGACGAGTGTAATTGTGAATATCGAATCTCCTGCCAACGTAACCCAGTTTTTCTGACTTTATTATTGAGTTTTCCTGAGTTTAGACAACGGTTTCCTATTTGAGAATGATTAATGGCAAGGAAAAAACCCTCCGTCTGAAATACCACCAGCAAAGTACCGGCTAACCAGCTTTAAGCAGGGAAGACCCGAATGTCAGTTTTTACCTGAAGTCAAGCCTGTAAAGTTTGCTATCCGCCCCCAGCGTTTCAACATATGAAATCATAAGTTTTTCCTATTGAATTTATCCAAGTTTCTGTTGTACAGTTCGTCCGCAGAGGGTATGAAAACGATTACATATCAAGATAATCACGTACCGCTCTATACATCCAACTGAATAGTGCCAGCGAACTCTAAAGTCTAAAAACGGGCCTTATTCAGTGGATGACTAAACATTGTTTCTTCTTAGGGGGAGAGTTTTATGAAACGGCAGTTTCTCGCACTGACCGCTATTCTGGCGGTGTGTTTTTCACTTATCAATATTGCTGGGGCACAAAGTTCCAGCGGCGACATCTACGGACGAGTTTTGGATTCCAACGGCGATGTCATTCCTAATGCTGAGGTCACGCTGACCAACCAGCAAACGGGAGAGACCCGGTCGGCCAAAAGCGGAAACTTAGGCGACTTTATCTTTGCCACGCTCCAGCCTGGTGCCTATACAGTGCTGGTCAAGGCCCAGGGCTTCAAGGAGCTGGAAAAAAAGGACCTGAACTTGAGCGCGTCCGAGCGGCTCTCGACAGGGGATTTGCGTCTTGCGCTTGGTAGCGTCAAAGAAACGGTTACCGTAGAAGCCAACGCCACGCCGGTGCAGACCAATAGCGGCGAGCGCTCGGCGCTTCTGGATTCCACCCAGGTGACCAACCTCATGTCACGCGGCCGTGACATTATGGCACTGCTTGATGTTCTGCCTGGTGTCGTGGAAGACGGAGAGGGCAACGATTCCCTGGGAACCTTCAAGTCTCCCGCCGCCATGTCGGGCACTCGCGGCGACTACAACGGCATGAATATGGATGGCATCTCGGCCACCCCGCGCAGCGGCTCCAATCTGGATACACCCCTGAATATGGACGCGATCTCTGAGGTTAAGGTGCTGCAGAACAGCTACCAGGCGGAATACGGCAAGGGCGCGGGCTCCATTATCAATGTACTCTCCAAGAGCGGTGGGCGCAGCTTCCACGGCGCGGCTTACGATTACGTCCGCAACGAAGCTTTCAACGCCAGAAATTTCTTCGACTTTGAAAAACGCGATAAGATTACCGGAGCGCTGCCGCCGAAAAATAAGTATCGTTATGAGACCTTCGGCTACAACGTCGGTGGGCCGGTTTTCATCCCCAATCATTTCAATACTAATCACGACAAGATGTTCTTCTTCTTTTCGCAGGAAATTCTGAAGAACACCCAGCCTAACAGCACGCGCCAATTCCTGGTTCCTACTGCGCTAGAGCGCCAGGGCGATTTCTCGCACAGTTATAATGGCTCCAAGAATGGTGTTGCGCAACCACTGGTTCTCAGTGATCCTGTGCAGATTGCAGCTGGTAAGACTTGCAAGAAAGTTGGCGATCCCGGTTGTTTTCCTAACCCTGGCGGTACAGGAACTGGCGGAATCATTCCCACCAACCGGATTGATCCCAACACACAGGCGCTGCTGAACATTTTTCCTATGCCGTTACCTGGGATGGATCCAAACTTCGCGGCGATCAATGGTTACAACTATCAGATCACGGATACAAGCGACAGGCCGGTTCGGCAGGAGATTCTCCGCATTGACTACAACTTCACCAACAATCTGAAGGCCTTTATCCGTGGTATGAATTTGCATACCCATGATAACGGTACTGCTTCAACGGCCAATAAGAATACCTGGGGCCCGGGTCCTATGGATTACACCATCGTTGGTCCCAACGTGGGCGGAACCGTGACTTGGATCATCAATCCTACGCTGGTCAATGAGTTCACCTTCGGATGGGCCGACTGGCGTGAGCACCAAATTGTACCTGCCAGCACCATGAACAGTCTTTTGAGAGCGAACGTCGGCTTCAACGAATCGATGCTCTTTTCTGCCCCTGGGCAACTCACTTCCGCTACGAATCTGTTGGGCTTGATTCCTGCGGCAAAGTTCGGGAGCGGCAAGACAGCCAATATCGCGTACGATAATCGTTTCCCGCTGAATAATAATGCTTACACTTACAGCCTTACCGAAGGTATCAGCAAAATCTGGGGCAATCATCAGTTTAAGGTTGGCATTCAGGCCGAGCGTGCCACCTACTGGCAGCTTCATAGCGGTACCTCCAACGGCGAGGGCAACTTTGATTTCACCGGTGGTAATAACAACAGTGGAAACGGTTACGCCAATGGACTGCTGGGAAATTTCAACACCTACAGTGAGTCCAAGAATGTTGCCAATCAAGGTCCCGTAACCCGAATTCTGGAATGGTATGTGCAGGACACATGGAAGGCGCTGCCTCGCCTCACTCTGGACATCGGCGTACGCTTTACCGCCGGCCTGCCGCAGATTGTCCGGCAGCATATGGCGGCCACGTTGAACCAATCTCTCTATAATCCCGCCACGGCGCCGGTGCTTTACCAAGACATATCAATTGCTCCTGGGACCTGCAAGAACGCGAAGCAGGTACGTGCTGCCTTTAACCCGATTACTAAGTCGGCATGCGACGCCAATGGAAATCCATTGTCCACGTCAATCATCGGGCAATTTGTTGGAGCCGGATATGGAAGTTGGCCAAATGGACCCCTGCCTGATGGTATTGGTATATCCGGCATTAACGGTTATCCTCAGGGCCTGATTGATTTCGAAGGTGTTTACACTGCGCCCCGCTTCGGCTTTGCCTGGGACGTCTTTGGTGACGGCAAGACTGCCCTGCGCGGTGGGTTCGGCATCAACTACAATCCACGCCAGGGATCAGGGGTCTTAGGCGACACGGATAACACGCCGCCACTTGCCCTTAACGTACAGCAGTTTAACAACAGCACTCTCTCTAGCTCGCTTAACTATTACCTGAATCCGGCTTTGGCGGACTTCCAGAGCCCGGTTAACATCGCTCGCATGTTGCTGCGCAATAGCAGGCAGCCGGTAGCCTACAACGCCAGCATTGGCATTCAGCGTGAGATTGGTTTTGCGACCGTTGTGGATGTCGCCTATGTCGGCAGTTTCGGCCGGCACATGGGGCAGCTTACTGACCTTGGCCAGGTGCCCTTGGGGTCAAGATTTGGGTTCCTTGATACTGCCAATCTTGGCAGCAACCCCCTTACCGCCCCCAACTTCCAGAATGACAACTTCTTGCGCTATTCCTGCTGCTATGGCAGCTATTCCCAGGTGCCGGTGTTGACCTTTACCGGCAATTCTAGTTATCACTCTCTGCAGACCCAGGTAACCCATCGCTTCTCTCATGGTATGCAGTTTGGCGGTGTGTGGACGTGGTCAAAAGCCATGGACTACAACGACGCTGACAAGTCCAATATTGTGGGAGGCGGGCTCTCGCCAAAGGTCTATAACTACGGTCTGGCTACGTATGACCGCAGACATGTAGTCGCCATCAATTATCTGTTCAGCTTGCCCAAAGCCAGTCGGCTGTGGGACAACGGCTTTGTCAGAAACGCCCTCGATGGCTGGCAGGTTGCTGGCATCACCCGGTTCAACAGCGGAGCTCCTCTATTCCTTAACGGTGGCAACAACGGTGGCAGCTCCGATTACTTTGGAAGCTCGGGTAACCTGCAATTCCCAAGTGGTGTCAACACAGATATCACCGGCGGCGGTCCTGGCTGGCGTCCCCAGATCATTGCGGATCGGGTGCTGCCCAGAGGCGATCGCAATTACTTCCACTATTTCAACCCAGTGGCCTTCACTTTGCCGGCTAGCTTGGTGTGTAATCCAATATGCCAGTTGCCCCGGGACGCTAATGGCAACATGATCATTGGAAACGGACCCGCGGTCATCGCCACCGGCCCCGGAATCGCGAACTTCAACATGTCGCTCTTCAAGAACTTTGATGTGACCGAGCGAGTGAAGCTCCAGTTCCGTGTCGAGGCCTATAACGTGTTCAACCACACGCAATTCTCTGGAGTGAACACCAGTCCCAAGTTCGACCAATTTGGCAATGTGGCCAATCTCCAGGTGCCTGGAGCCACCGACTGGTTCGGACGCGTCACCAGCGCTCGTGACCCGCGCATCATGCAGTTCGCCCTGCGCATCACCTTCTGACGCTGGGGTTGATATAAACTATTTACCCTCTCCACTGGATGGCTTGCAAATCCAGTGGAGAGTTTCATTTGTACCCCGAAAACCGATGTCATGCTGCGCGCTGCCCGATTTCTACAGCTCCTATGAAACGATTGGTCCGGCCCCAATATTCAGCCTTTTTAAATGTTTCGTTTAGCAATATTGATTTGACACAATTCACGGAAGATGTAAACGTTTACCCGTTTGTTTCTTCGCTCTTTGTCGAAAGTCACACTTCAACCTTCCGCACAGGCAGAACAAGTGACGCAGCCGAATTCGTTGGGCAGCCTTTAGGCCTCTCGACGGGTTAATTTCAACTTGTTAATTCACAGTGCAATGAAATTGGCACCAAAACGTCAATTTTTGCTTGCTTCCAGCGTCCCAAACGCTGAAACGGTAAGGAGAAACCAGAATGCAACGTGTATTACCTTGCAGAACGATAATATTGTGCGTGCTGATCGTGGCGGCGCTTTCCGCTCAGTGCGCGGCACAATGTACAACGGCCACAGGAGGCGGTGGGTTCGTCAACTCGCCCTTCACGGCGCAAACCGGGACCTTCACGGCCACCTTTGATGCCACGTCTTCGTTGAGCCACATGAACAGCGTGGTCGCACTCTCGCACGGGGCAGGGACTGCCTATGCCGCATTTGCCAACCTGGTTGCATTTAACGGCACCATGGGTGTGATTCTGGCGCGTGACGGTGGAGGCTATTCCGGGCCCACACCGGCCATCCCGTACTCCGGCGGAAATACGTATCACTTCCGTTTGGTGGTCAACGTTCCCGTGCATACTTACGACATCTTTGTAACTCCGCCGGGAGGATCAGAGTTGACCGTCGGAACCGGTTTCCACTTCCGCACCGAGCAGAACACGGTGACCAGCCTCGATAATCTTGGAGTCTTTGTGGGCGCTACGTCGGGTACGCTCACGGTTTGCAACTTTTCAACTGGCATCCCGCAGCCCAACTTCGCGGTCTCTGTTTCGCCCACTTCGCAGACCACAGCCGCGGGCACTCCCACGAACTACACCGTTACCGTGACTCCTTCCAATAGCTTCACCGGCAATGTTGCTTTGAGCGTTAGCGGACTGCCCGCCAGCATAGGTGCCAGCTTCAGTCCGACGCCGGTCACCATCACGAGCGGTCCGGCATCTTCAACGCTGACAGTCTCCCCGGACGCCTCAACTGCGGCGAACACCTACAGCTTCACTATCACCGGTACAAGCGGCAGCACATCGCACAGCACAGGGGCTAGCGTGGTGGTTACGCAGGCTACGGTGCCCAGCTTCTCGCTCGCGGTTTCTCCGGCGTCGCAAAGTGTAACCGCAGGCAACAGCGCCAGCTACACCGTGACGGCAACCTCGCACAACAACTTCAACGGCTCTGTAGGACTGAGCGCCAGCGGTCTGCTCTCAGGCGAATCGGCCGGCTTCAGTCCCTCGGCGATTACGGTTCCGGCGAACGGTTCCAGCACTTCAACCATGACCGTTACCACTTCAACGTCCACCTCTGGAAGCTCGACGATAACCGTTACCGGCACGAGCGGCACACTTTCCGCCACGGCCAGCACACTGCTTACGGTAAACAGCAGCACTGGAAATGTATTCAATGTGAGGACCGCCTGCGGTGCAGCCGGTAATGGTTCTACCAATGATGCAGGCGCCATCAACCATTGCATTGCATTGGCCAGCGCGGCCAGTGGTGGAGGCACCGTCGAATTCCCCGCGGGCACTTATGCCTCAACTTCCATCCATATGATGAGTAACGTAACCCTGCAACTGGACGCCGGTTCGACCATCCGAGGCACCGGTGCCATGGATCCGGCTGAGCCAAATCCGTTTAGCGCCTTCCAGGACTTCGGCCACAGCCACTTCCATGCCGCGCTGATCTGGGGCGAGCATCTCAGTAACATCGGCTTTACCGGTACTGGCACCATCGATGGTGGTGGTCGCCTGGTTACCGGCAACCCAGGCAGTGGGCAGGGCGACAAGGCCATCTCGCTGCGGGAGTGCAACAATGTTACCGTTACCGGCATTACCATCAGGAATGGAGGCCATTTCGGCATCCTGGTCAACGGCATCGTTGGTATGACCGTGGATAACGTGCACATTCTTGAAGCCAACCAGAGAGACGGTTTCAATCTCATCAACAGCCAGCATGTTACCGTCAGCAACTCTGATATCCAGGGGAGTGACGATTCCATGTGTCTCAAGAGCGATTTCGCTCTAGGCAGGGATGTACTCAACACGGATATTCACATCTTCAATGACCACATCCTTTCGACCGGCAACAACGCTACGCAATTCGGCTCCGAGACGTGCGGTAGTTACTCGAATATCCACTTCGATCATCTCACCATCACAGCCGCCGGCAAGGCCGGAATCGGGATCACCTCGAATGACGGTGCTGTCATTGACGGCATAACCTACGACACCATCACCATGTCGGGCACAACCGTCCCGATTTGGATCAAGACGGGTGATCGTGCCCGTTGCGGCGGCCCGCGGCCACCCGTCGGTATCATCCGCAACATCAGCATCAGCAACGTGACCGCGGTTCACTCCCGCAGTGGCCGTGGGGAATTCACGAACACGATGAGCGGACGTGCGGGTGTTCCCATTCAGAACGTCACCATTGACAATGTAAACCTGACAGAACCGGGCGGGCATCCGGCATCGGATGTCAACATCAATCCTCCGGAGACTAATGATTGGCAGCCGGCGGGCCAGGGCACCAAGCCGTCGTATGGATGGTGGCTGCGGCATGTGAGCGGAATCACATTCCATAACAGCCAGGTCCACTTCGACGCCAATGACGGAAGACCAGCGTTCATCGTGGTTGACGGCCAGAACGTCACGCTCGATGGAGTCACCTTTGATCGCGGATCAGCAAGTCCTTACGATCTGGGCTTCAACGGCGTGAATGGCTTCCATGTGGTGAACACGCAGTCCTCCACCGGGCAAGCTCCAAGAATCAACGCTGTAAACTCAACCCCCTTCTAACCTCCATGCTGACGCCTCGATTGGCCATCTCCCAAAATGGGATGGCTGATCGAGGCCTTTTTCTTTGTGTGCTAGTGTGGCACAGCCGTCCCCGGCTGTGTGCCGTAGCGCTGGCGTCTCGCCCAAGCATGCTGAGCGAAGCTCGCTCTGAGCGACGCTTGAAAGGGAAGGATATTGCGGTTGTTTTTTTTCGACACGTTTCTTATTGCTATTTCTCTGCAAGAATCTGAAGACGACGCCAACAAAAAACCTTGGCTTCCTCGGCGTTCCTCAGTGTCCTCTGCGATAAAAATAAACTGCGGGAATTACGACCGTACCCCAGACGGCATCGTAATCACGCGCCGCTTGGTTTTCGCCTTGCCCGTTGATTCGCGGATGATGAGATGGGTCCCAATACCGAACTCGGCGCCCTTTGTATTTCCCCGGATAGATTGCAGCAGGGCATTGCAGGCCAGGCTGGCCAGTTCAGAGCGCAGCAGCCTGACGGTTGTCAGAGGAGGCTCGGTAAACTGCGCCATGTCAATATCGTCGAAGCCGACGACGGAAACGTCTTCTGGGATACTGAGCCCGGCTTGTCGGATACCGCGCAGCGCGCCGATAGCTGTCAGGTCATTGGAAGCGAGCACGGCCGTAGGTGGATTCTGGCGCTGCAGCAGGCGGGTGATAGCGCTCAGCCCTCCGTCTACTTTGTGGTTGCCTTCTTCTACCAGGTCACTGTGCTCGGTCACGCGCCGGCCCAGGCAGCGCAGAAATGCTTCCCGCCGTACGCGCGCCGATTTCAGCGTCCCCGGTCCGCTGATAAACGCGATACGAGAGTGCCCCAGTCCGCGCAGATGGTCTACCGCCTGCGTGATGCCTTGCGCGTAGTCCACTTTAATGTTGCAGACTCCTTTGCGGACTTTACCTACATCCAGGAAAACCAGAGGCACCTTTCGGCTGGCGAGCTGGTTGATCAGCGACCGGTCCATCTCTGAGGTCATGATGGCAACGCCGTCGGTCTTGCGCTCAATCATGCGTCCTACAGAATGCGCCATGCGGGCGCTCTCGTAGTTGGTGGACGTAATCAATACGTCATAGCCGTTTTCCAGCGACACATCTTGAAATCCACGGATCAATTCCGGGAAGAACGGATTGGTGATGTCAGAAACCACCAGGCCTAATATGTGGCTGCGGCCTGAGACCAGGGTTTGCGCATTGGTATCGGGACGGTAATCCAGTTGTTTGATGGCCCGTCGTACTCGCTTGGCAGTTTCTGGGGTTACAGATGCACTGTTGTGTAACGTTCGGGAAACCGTCGCGATGGATACCTTGGCCCGTTTTGCGACTTGTTTGATCGTCATCGTAAGGAATTTAGTTGGATTGTACACCATGTAGAGGTATAGATAAGGTCGCTGTACTTTCTATTCTGCAGTAAAGCATATGGAAGTAGTACTTTATAAATATCAGTTAAAACGTTGATTATTAAGTGATAATATACGCGACAAATAGATCATATCAAGGCCGTTAAAAGACGGCTAGGACGACGAGGTTCTTTGGCCGGGAGCTGACAGAAAAAAATTTCCTCTGCGCTCCTCCGCGTCCTCTGCGGTTAAGAATTAAGAGCAAAGTTGACGCCGTCAACCCGCCAACTCTGCTGCGCGTAACGCAATATCGTGATTCCGCCATAATCAACTTCAATCTTGTGCATCGCCTTTTCACTCATGCTAAGTATGCTGACCAGCGCCGCCCGGATAAACCCCGCATGAGTGACAACGCTCACGCAGCCATGTTCAGATTCTTTCAAGACCGCTTGAAGTTCAGCCTCAACCTGTGAACGATATTGCTGGAAAGACTCACCGCCCGGAGCAGGCTGCAGAGGATAATCGCCGAGCCATAAAGATGCGGCTGCCGGGTCCCTGGCTTCAATCTCAGTCCAGGAAAGGCCCTCCCACTCCCCGAAACTGATTTCGCGTAAACCCTCACGCACCCGAAGCGCGAGAGATTTCCGGGCGGCAATCGCTGCCGCGGTGTCATAAGCACGTTTTAAGTCACTGGTATAGACCTTGCTGATGGGCCAGCGCTCAAGACAATTGGCGATATCGCAAAGCTGCTTCTTGCCAATGTCACTCAAAGCAGTGTCAGTGTGCCCACAGAAACGTCCCGCCATCATCGAATGCGCATGACGAACCAGCAAGAGTGTAGTTTCTGAAGGCACTGCCATCACCCATTTTTTCTCTGTGTTTCCGTGGTGAATAGATCTACGTCCCCAGCACACCACAAAAATAAACCGCAATCTCCGTGAGCTGGTTCGTAGCACCAAGACAATCTCCGGTAACCCCGCCAATCTGGCTCTTATAATAAAGACCGCTGGCGAGTGTCACCGCTGTTGCCGTAGCAACAGGAACCCAACTTGCATTGCGAAGCGCCCAATAGCACACCGCCATCGTGAACAGGGTGCCCAAAACCAGTGTCGCCACGGAAATTTGCTTTGCCACATGGGCGCCTTGTCCTTCCTGCTCTCGCGCTGGCTGCAAAAAGAAGCTCAAAGGAAGTGTGCTCCAGCGGCAAAGAACATGCGCTGCGATGATATAGAGCGAAAACTTGTTCGGCGATAACTTGCTCAACAAAACATAGCGGGCGAGCAATGACAAGACCAGTGCAATCGCTCCGTAACTCCCGATCCTGCTGTCGTGCATGACGGTCAGGATTTGGTCTTTGTTCCAGCCGCTGCCAAAGCCATCCGCCGCATCAGCCAGACCATCTTCGTGAAAACCGCCTGTAATCACGACGAAGTACGTCAGCACCACAATTGCTATGACGTTCCGGTCTAAATGATTGCTCAGTATTTTGTTCAGACCAACCGCACCCGCCGCTACCAGCAACCCCACAAGAGGAAAGAATTTGGCGGCGCGTGCCAACGAGTCAGGAGTGTAGGGCACCGTTGGAGCCGGAAGCCGCGTCAGAAATCGTAACGCCAGAAGCAAGTCTCTCAAGATACCCATCATGCTTTCACTGTGCTCACATGCGCCGAACTGAACGTCGCCATCTGGTTGTAAATCTTCACTGCAGCTTCGACGACGCCAAAAGCGAGCACTGCTCCGGTTCCTTCTCCCAGCCGCATGTTCAACTGCAATATCGGTTGCAGGTCAAGATGTTCGAGCAGGATGCGATGTCCCGGCTCCTGTGATTGGTGGCCGGCCACCAGGCATTCGCGCAACTTGGGTTGTAGGGCACAGGCAACGGCTGCGGCAGAAGTGGCTATGAATCCATCAATGACCGTGACAATGCGATGACGTGCACAGCTTAAGAGCATGCCGGTGATCGCGGCAATCTCGAATCCACCCACACAGCGCAAAATATTGAGCGGATCAGAAGCCTTCAACCCATGCTTTGCCAGAACAGCCTCAATGACGGCCCGCTTTTGCTCCAGCGCTGTGCCTGTTACGCCGGTTCCCGCGCCGGTCACAAGTGAAGCAGACACTCCAGTCAAAGCGGCTGTGATCGCGCTGGCCGCGGTGGTATTGCCGATTCCCATCTCACCCACTGCCACTAGCTCTGTGCCCTGGCGGTTGGCTTCATCTGCGAGTTCAATCCCCACATGGATCGCCTGCAGCATCTCCGCTTCTTCCATGGCAGCGCCTCGCAGCATGTTGCGCGTTCCCCGGCCAATCTTCCTGTGTAACATTCCATGCACTGAAGAAAAGTCCGCATCCACGCCGACATCTACGATTACAACTTCGGCCCCCACATGTTGAGCAATAACATTGATGGCCGCGCCTCCGTTCAGAAAATTCAATACCATCTGGCAGGTTACTTCCCTTGGATACGCGCTCACGCCCTCCTCGGTGATTCCGTGGTCAGCAGCGAACACATAAACGGCCTTTCGTTCCACATGCGGCTGCGCCGTCTGTTGAATCGCAACGATCTTTGCGGCGATTTCTTCAAGTCGTCCCAGGCTGCCGATCGGCTTCGTCAGGCAGTCGAGGTGAGAGCGTGCGTGGGCCAGCCAACCGGAATCTGGCAGCGAGATGGCTTCAACGGTCTCCTGTAGCAGGCGATGATCTGCAGGCGCTATTTTTTCAGTGTGCGCGTTCAATGTGTTCCACCTCCGAAGAGAAGTAGTCAGCCTGTCGCAGGATCGGTAGCGCCGCGTGGCTATTTAGACCGAAAGCCTGCGCCAGCAGCTCAGGACGAAGCATGGTTGAAGCTGTGCCTTGTACAACCCTCTGCTCATGCACCAGGGCAACTTTCGGAAATGCCTGCTGGACCGCATGCAAATCATGGATTGCCGCCACAATCGTCACGCCTTCCCGATTGAGTTTCAGAAGCAACTCGAGGATTTCAGCCTGCCGCCCAATATCGAGATGCTGCGTGGGCTCATCGAGCAGGAGCAGCTTTGGTTGTTGTGCCAGTGCAATTGCAATCTTGACGCGCTGTTGCTCGCCGCCGCTGAGTTGATTGAAGATCCGTTTGCGCAGGTGTGTAATCTGCGTCCGTGACACGGCCTCATGGATCGCCGCATAATCTTCTGTACGCAAATTGTGCAGTGCGCGTAAGTAGGGCGTGCGCCCCTGTGAGACTAATTGTTCTACTGTGAACTCAAAAGGTACGAACAACTGTTGTGGAACAAAGGCAACGAACTGGGCAATGTTGCGCTTACGCATTTTCTTCAATGCGCATTCATCCAGAAAAACCATACCCTGTTGCGGATCCAGAAGTCCGGCAGCCATGCGCAACAATGTGGTTTTGCCTGATCCATTGCGTCCTATGATGGCCACCCGTTCGCCCTCTTTCACGCCCAAAGAAGCCTCGTGCAAGATGGACTGCGGTCCGTAAGAAAAAGTGATATCGCGTAATTCGAGCAGTGTCCTCATAGGGCATACTCCCGCTTGTTGCGGCGGAGCAGGAAAAGAAAGACCGGCCCGCCAACAAATGCCGTCAATATTCCGACTGGAAGCTCAGAGGGCGAAAGCACAGTGCGCGCCAGCGTGTCCGCCAGGATCAGAAAGATCGCGCCTGCAAGCCCAGCAATCGGCAGCAGCCGGACATGGTCGGGCCCGATGAGCAGGCGTACCAAATGGGGAATGACAAGACCGACAAATCCAATCAGCCCTCCAATCGCCACGGCGGCCGCAGTCAAAAGAGAACCAACAACAATGATCGAAGCTCTGAGCAACTCGACCCTGATGCCGAGCTGTTGCGCGTAGTCGTCGCCCAGGCAAAGTGCATTGAGTGAGCGGGTCAGGAGCAAAGACAAAAGAGCTCCGATGCCTACCATCACTGCCACGAGTGCTATTTGTGGCCACTCGGTGTTGGAAACCGCTCCGTGAAGCCAGGTCGTCAGCAGGCGGATGGCAACGTCGGACTCAGGATGAAGTAAAACTACGAACGTGGTGGAGTATGACAGCATTGTGCTCAAAGCAAGACCAGACAGGAGCAAAGTAACAATCGGAGTGCGTCCACCAACGCGTGCCAGCCAATACACAACCACCATGGTCAACAATGAGAAGCAAAACGCCAGGGAAGCAGTCGCTCCAAAGCCCAGGAGCGAGACATGCGGCATCAGCACAACTCCGATGGTTGCGCCCAAAGCAGCTCCACCCTGAGTGCCGATGACGTAAGGGTCTGCCATCGGGTTGCGAAACAGTCCTTGGAACAACACACCGGCAATGGAAAGAGCGCAGCCGACCAGCGCCGCAGCCAAAACGCGTGGAAGTCGAATTTGGAAAACGATGGTCTTTTCTGTCTGCAAGGTTTCTGCATGGCGGTTGAGAAACACAGACGCCACCGTAGCTGGTTTCATGCTTACTGCGCCAACGCAAGTCGCTAGAAATATTTCGACGACCAGCAGTAAGCAGAGCCCAATCACGATTGCCAAGAGGCTGCCGGTTCTGCTTTGGGGATTTACAGCGGCAGCCTCGCGCTCGTGCGTTTCCTGGACTTCGAGTTGTGATTCTCGCGACATTATTTATTTACTTAATTCTCCACGACTCGCCTCCAAGCGTAAGGCGAATGCCTGTGCGGAAGGCAAGAGGCGAAGACGGAAAACCAAACGCGGCATCGTAATGCTGATTTGCCAGATTTTCGACGCTTGCGTAGAAGCTTAAAAACTGGCTGACCCTGTAACTCCCGTTAAAATCAATTTTCTGATACGAGTCGGCAAGGTTTCGATTGGGCAACAACATAGTGTTACCGAAGAAGCCGTCACTGAGAAACGTGCTGTCATCGCGGCGGCTGGCAAGGTATCCACCTAATCCCACGGTAAATTTTCGTCTGTCGTATGAGATCAAGAAGCTCCCGGAATGGGGCGCACGCCGGAATGGCCGGCTGCCAACCAAGGGTGAGAATGCTCCGATTGGAATCATTCCTGGAAGTGTCGAATTCGTGACAGGTCCCAACGCACTGCTCGAAAACGAGCGCTGCACAACCGGATCAAGATAAGTGTAGCTCCCACGCGCACGCAGACCGTGTCCTAAATCAAACTCGATCTCGCTCTCTACGCCCTGGGCGCGAAAATCGGCTGAGTTGACGGTCGCTCCGAAAAGTGTTGCCTGTGCTATGTCGAGAGGAACTCCCAATGAGGGCAAGGCATTCTTGTCTACGAATTCCATCTGATCGGTGAACTGGTTATGAAAGAAGGTAATGCCAATTTTCGCTCGGGCATTCCATATCGTCTGCTCAATTCCCACGTCATAGCTGCGCGAACGTTCCGGCCCGATGGGCCGTACGTGGAATTGGGATATCAACTGTTGTCCGTTGCTGAGTCCTGAGAGCAGGTTAAACAGGGAAGTGCTTTCTGAAAAGATATCCGGTTCTTTGATCCCTTTGCCGAAGTTGAATCTCAACTTTGTGCCATTGAATACCCCACTAGAATTCGGACGAAAGACGTAATACGCAAGCGATAGCCGTGGGGTGACGTGCACTCCAAAAATCTGGTCGTTCTCTACCCCGAGTCCAACCGTAACGTAGAGCCGCGTCCAGAGATTGCCTTGTGCCTGCACGGTATAGCTGAAGTTGTCGCGGTTGGTCGGCGTATGGCTTCCCGAAAAGTTTGTAAACCCGCGTTCATTCTCATAACGGAACCCGACCAAGGCTGTCAGATGTGGATTGAAAACATAGTCAGATTGAGCTGAAACAAAATCGCGGTTCGTGAGCGTGTCGGACCGCATGGGATATGCGCCGCCGGAATCAAGAATCGCCTGCCCGCTGGTGCTGAAGCCATTTGCACCGCGAATCGTAATGGGCATTCCCAGGTAATTGAGGCCAAATCCAAGTGGATCGTCGGGCAACGGATCAAAGGGGATACCGGTCGGAGAGAGATTTTCAAACTGCGAGCGCAGTCTCGTAGCTCCGTAACGGACCTGATTGAGCCAATGCGACGTAGTTTGGTTCTGTAGCGATGCTCCTATGTAGGTGTCCTGTTCTTTCTGAAAAGAGTCATCGGCGATGCCGAAGAAATCCAGGGCATTGGGAAGACTGGAAGCAGTTACCGTACGCCGCGCCGTGAGGCGCAGTTGTGTGGAAGAAGTTGGCGCCCAGCCGAAATTTCCTGCAAATGTACCGTTGTGGAACGCGCTGTGCGGCTCACTGTTGCGAGTGTCAAAGCGAGAAAAGTCTGAAAAATAATCGAACTGGCGATAGGCTCCGCCGAGTGATGCTTCATGGCGCATCGTAGAAAAATTCCCGCCATCGCCTGAGTAAATGAATTCCGGCAACGGAGTAGTGCCACGCCGCGTGGTCAGGTTGATGACTCCTGAAAGTGCGTCAGCGCCATAGAGTACGCTGTTAGGCCCTCGCAATACTTCGACTTGGCTGATGCCGGTGTCGGCAAGATTCGCGAATCCAAAACCTCCGCCAATGTCGTTGATCGGAATTCCATCCAGTAACACTTTGTTTGTGTTTTCGTTTCCTCCGCGCAAAAACAAGGTAGTTTGTCCGCCTCTTTGTCCCACTTGGATTACCTGAAGGCCAGGCACGAGCCGCAGCGGTTCGAGCACGTCAAGCTTGTTCTGGAATTGGTCCTGGTTGATCACAGAAACCGAAGCGCCTACTTGGGAATCCGGTATTTCCGTTCCCGTCGCCGAGACCACGATTTCCTGGGTTGTGGTGCCGACCTTAAGCCTGAGGTTGATCTGGGTCGTCCCTCCGCCGAAATAAACATCAGGACTTGTTTCCGACGTAAATTGCGGGGCCCGTGCGCGGATATGGTAACGTCCAGAGCGCAAAGACGAAAACTGAAAATCTCCAAGCGTGTCAGTCGTAGTCGTGCCAGCTTGTTCCGTATCACGAAACAGCTCGACTTGAGCGTTAGGGATAACCGCGCCCAAGGGATCACTGATTGTGCCTCTGATCGTGCCCAATTCCGTGGCTGCTCCAAAGTCAGGTAGAAGCAACCAAATCAAAATTCCCAAAAAGAAAATGATACGGTTCAATATCCGGTGTTGCATAAGTCTCCTTTTCCTCGAAAGAGAAGTCGTATCGGCAACAGGACCGGTCTCCTGACTTGCGACTCAGCGCCAGCGCCTTCCCGCCTTCGACGGCAGTGGCTTTGCTGGTGATAGAAACGTCGCTCACAGTTGCGGGACAGTAGCGGAATCTCACCGCTTTCCCGAGCTTCCCATTACGATTCGGTTCGTACAGCGTTGATGTACAGGCGGCATGCAAACAGCTAATGTGCCGCCAACGGGTGAAACTGGTTTGCCAGGTCCTCCAGCGCATCGAATGCCACCGGACTTGGATGGATAATTCGGTCGTCGGTATAAAACACGTGGTTCGCTTTTACGGCTTCCAGGCTGTTCCAACCGGGCTTCTTTTTGAGATCGTCAATCACAAACTGCCCACGGACAAAAATCAAAAAATCCGGTTTTCTCGCTACCAATGCTTCAAGGCTGATTTGCGGCCAATCTTGAGGCAAGTCATCGGTAACGGATTTTCCCCCAGCAGTTTCAATCAGTTCTGTGACAAAGGCATCCTTGCCGGCAGTCATGACTGGGTCGGGCCACACCACAAAGAAGACGCGTGGGCCAGCTCTACCTTTCACCCGATTGCGCACTGCTTGTTCGCGGCTATGCAGACGGGCGAGAAGATCGTCCGCATCTCGCTTGCGATTGAGCACATCTCCCAAATTGGCAACCGAAGTGTAGATGCCTGTAATTCCGTGAGGATTGACCATGAAGACAGGAATGCCGAGTTTTTCAAGTTGTTCTACCGTTTCCGCCCGGTTCATGTCCTGAATTGCGAGCACGAGGTCAGGATGAAGGGCCACGATCGTCTCAATTGAAGGATTGAGCGGCTCTCCGACTTTTGGTTTTTTAGTCGCGTCTTCTGGATACTTTGTGTAATTGCTCACTCCCACTATGTCTGCACCGGCGCCGATCGCATACACGGTGTCGGTAATGCTGGGCGCCAATGTGATGATGCGATGCGGAGTCTCGGGAACAACTACCTTGCGTCCCAATTCATCCTGCACCGTCCGCTGAGCCAGGCAGTGGCCCGTAAGGAGCAATAACAACACAACTGTCGATAGATACTTTTTCATGACTGAGCTACTGCTGCCTCCCGCGCCGCGTACGCATGTGCCACCAGACTGGCTGCCAATGCAGGATTGGATTTGAAATGAAGATGGATATAACTCGCCAGCACGTTGTTCTTAACGAAACCCTCTGGTTCAGAGCGTCCACTCAACGTGTAGAAAACGCGATACACATGGTCCAACTTTCCCGATTCGGCAATCTTTGAGTAATGGAAGCTATGCCCGCGCGCGACACTACCAGATTCTCCAAGCAGGCACTCGCGTTCGAGAACTACTTCCGTGTAGCCAAAATTTACCGGCCCACGGGTCATTTCGATAACAAGCGGCAGTACCCCTGCCATTTTGAAGATGCATCCATCGAGCGTGCGCAGTTGATCGGAAAGGTAGATCAAGCCGCCGCACTCGGCGTAGATAAGTTTTCCTGAAGAAGCAAACTGGCGTATATCGCCAATGAGCGAATGGTTATGGCTGAGCTGTTCGGCAAAAAGCTCAGGGTAGCCGCCGCCGAAATATAAGGCGTCGAGTCCGGCAGGAAGATGATTACATTCGAGCGAGTCGAATTCAATAATTGCAGCGCCCGCATCTCGCAAGAGCTCAAGATTTTCTTCGTAATAAAAGCAGAACGCTCGATCCCGTGGCACGCCGATGCGAACCTTGGGTGCAGAACCATCCTGGTCAGTTTTGACCGGAGTGGCTGCTTTCGTAGAAATAAATTTTGCTTCGCCTCCCAAAGCCGGCTGAGTAGATTCGCAAGCACCAATTAAGACGTCCAGGTTAATATGACGTTCCGCCAAGTCTGCGAGAAGAGAAATTTGTTCGCTTGAAAGTGGCTGCTCCGCAGCGGTCACCAGCCCAAGGTGGCGTTCAGGAATATGTAACTTGGCTGCATGCGGCAGGGAACCGAGAACAGCGCTGCGGCATGAACCCTGTATTGCCTCTTGCAGAAGCCGCAAATGCCCCTCTCCGCCAACTTTGTTCAGCACCACTCCCACGACTCTCAGATTGGTATCAAAACTTTCAAACCCATGAATCACAGCGGCAATACTGCGTGCAGCGGTCGAAACGTCAACCACCAAAACGATGGGAATACTCAGTTGCTTGGCAATTTCCGCGCTGCTGCCTTGCTCGCTGCCTCCCGCGACTCCATCAAACAAGCCCATCATGGCTTCAACCACGGCAACGTCGGCGCCTTGACTGGCATGATCAAATATCGTTTGGTTGGCTTCTGCGTCGAGCATCCATGAATCCAGGTTGCGTGAGCCCCGGCCCGTGACGCAGGCATGATGTGCCGGGTCAATGAAATCAGGCCCGCACTTGAAGCTCTGCACAGTGAAACCACGTCTTCGCAGCGCTGCCATAAGCGCAAGCGTCACCGTGGTTTTGCCGCTGCCAGTTACCGGACTGGCCACCATGAACGCCTTCATAGTTCGATCTCAACCTTTCCTTTAAGCGCAAGCGGGAGTCCTGCAAACATGATCAGCACGTTATCGGCAATCGCTGCTACTCTCTGGTTAATTTCTCCGAGCAATTCCCGAAACAGGACTCCGGCAGGGAAGAAAGGCACCACTCCGCTGCCAACCTCGTTGGAAACAAGCACCACCGAGGGCGAAACAAAACGCAAGGCTTCACACAGGCGTTCCACGCGCTTGTGCACCAGGTCCATATTCTCCCTGTCATGGGTCATGATGTTCGCGGCATATAAAGTCAGGCAATCAACCAGCAACACTTCGGCAGAAGCGGCGTGTTCACGCATCGCGCTGTCCAGCTCGACCGGCTCTTCTACCGTCACCCATGAAGCCGGGCGGTCCTGGCGGTGGCGCTCAATTTTGCGGCGCATCTCATCATCAGAGGCCTCTGCAGTCGCAAAGAACGTGACCTTGCTTGCGCGAGCAGCCAGTTGCTGGGCGTAGCGGCTTTTGCCGCTGCGCGCGCCTCCGAGAACGAGAGTCACCGATTTTCGGTTTCTCGCTTGCATGAATTCGCCTTGCGCAATATGTTGCGCCGAGCGGGAAGAATCAGCTTGCGTGTTTGAGAACGTTCAACAGAAAGCTGTCCGGCTCTCCCATCGAAGCCGGAATCGCCCAATGATTGGGAGTCTGGCTGGTCTCCTGACTTACGCCTCAAGGATGAATTTAACCTTACCGAACGGCCTTCCCAGTTCGTAAATTCCCAGTGGCAATGTGTTCGGTTTCTTAGCGTTTACAGTTGCGGGGCAGTGGCGGAATCTCACCGCACTTCCCATAACCAGACTGTTCGGTTTATACCGTGTAAGCTGTCACGAGTCAAGTTGAACCGTTTTGCGGGCGTGAGCGAAGCGGGAGCCCGCAGGCGAAATCCTGAGCGAGCGTAGCGAGTCGAAGGATCTAGGTCTTGGGCCGTCTTGAGGGCGGAAGCAGTGTAGCCTGAGCGCGAACTGCTTGAAGGTATTCTCTGAAGAATCCGCGCAAATCAGCGTTCATCCACGGCGAAATCTTTCTTTTGGCCTTACAGCTTCGCCCAACTCTTCGCCGGAGTTTCAAATTTGCGCTCAGGATGGAAAAGTGTCGCCATAATCTCGAGTCCGGTAGCAAGCCGCGGCCCAGGACGAGAAAAATACGCATTGGCATGGACGGCGAAAACATTGCCGCTGCGCACAGCCTTCAGGTCGTTCCATCCCGATGGAAACTCGGTCTCGCGGTATTCGCGTATGGCTCGCTCCAAGTCGTAGCCACACGGCATAACCAGCACGATGTCTGGATCGCTTGCGATAATTTTCTCCCAACTGAATTCCAGGCTTGGTTCACTAATGTGGCCCAGCGGATCAATACCTCCGGCCAGCTCAACCATCTCCGGAACCCAATGGCCACCATTAAAAGGAGGACTCAACCACTCCAGCGACAGCACCCTCGGTCGATAAGGGTAGGAATATTGCTTTACTCGTTCAACCCGCCTTCGCAAATCAGCCACCAGGGCCGCTGCCTGTTGCTGCCTGCTTGTTGCCTCACCAACCGCTTCAATATCACGCCAAACATCTTCTAAAGTATGCGGAGTTAACGAGAGGATCTTCGGCGCCGAGGGCAGCTCATGCAGTGTCTTGGCCACATGGGACGCGCCCACCGCGCAGACGTCACAAAGCTCTTGCGTGACAATCAAGTCAGGCTTGATTTTTTTGAGCAACTCTGTGTGGACTCGGTACAGGCTCTCTCCATGCGAAGAGAACTCCTGCACTGTGCGGTCAACTTCGGCAGGTGACAGCGAATGCTCAAGGATCGTGTCCAGGACCACGGGTTTCTTACGGGCCTCCGGTGGAAAGTCGCATTCAAAGGTCACGCCTGCAATCGAATCTTCCAGTCCCAGGGCATAGAGTATTTCAGTGGCTGCTGGTATGAGTGAGCAAATTTGCATAACTCAATTTTTCCTATAAATTATGATATTCAACACGCGGTAGTATAGCTGATTGGCCTTCTAGGGCAAGTGCTGATGGAAAAGCCCATTTTCGACCAACATTTCCGAAGCCAGTTCGAAGACCTGCTTAAGTGGAGGCGCGATGTACGCCACTTTCGTACCGATCCCGTGGACCCTCAGCTCATCGAGCACCTCATTGCTTTGGCTTCGCTTGCTCCGTCTGTCGGTTACAGCCAGCCCTGGCGGTTCGTTCTGGTGGAGTCATCCGAGCCCCGTGAATCCATACGAGAGAATTTTGAACTCAGCAACCAGCAGGCTTTAAATGCATATTCGGGTGAGAAGGCCCAGCTCTATGCGAAATTAAAGCTGGCGGGTCTTCGTGATGCCCCGGTCCACTTGGCTGTCTTCTTGGATCAACATACCGAGTCCGGCAGCGGCCTGGGCAGAATGACCATGCCTGAAACCCTGGAATATTCCGCCGTTCTGGCAGTTTATACATTATGGTTGGCCGCACGGAGCCACGGATTAGGTGTGGGCTGGGTTTCTATTCTCGATCCTGCGAAGGTCAATGCCAGTTTGAATATTCCCGAGCACTGGAAGTTGATTGCATACCTATGTATTGGATACCCACAAGAAGACCACTCGGTTCCCGAACTCCTGCGCAATGGTTGGGAAGCCAAGTTGCCCACACCAGACATCCTCGTAAGACGTTGAACTATCACATTTGAGCGGGTGTATCATCCCGCAACGAGGGACTGACGTAAGCCCATTGGCGTTGCATCACTTTTACATGACTTTAATACTGTCCATGTCTCAATCAGGGAGAAAAGGCTGTAGTTTCAAAGCGGAACTTTTCCCACAACAGGAAGCAAAAAAATTAACTTGCACTGAAAAATATACAACGTAATATAGGCTATTAACGTTTTCCCATGCTAAGAAGGAAAACAGAACGGCGAATAACAATTCTTTATGCAGGTCGCGATCCTGTTTTGCTTTTAGATGTGCGCAAATTGCTCCTGGAGCATGTCGAGGATACCCGCTACATTTTGACCACTGCGGATACGTACAAAGCCTTTGTGAAAGAATTTCTCCAGGGCGATTTCGATATGGTTCTTCTTTGCAGCAGCGTTAAAAACGTGGAACGCAAGAAAATGGCCTCTTTGGTGGGCCAGCGCAGTCCCTCAACGCCTGTGATTGTGTTCTCCGAAAGCCCATTCTCTCTATATGATTTTGGCACCCTGACGGTTGATCCGCGGCCAGAGTCTTTGCTGAGCGCGCTTACTGAGACTTTGAAATCCCGGCCTCATTACCGTTCTGCCTGAATTCGCCTACCCGCGCCTCTGTTGAAAGAAAGCCTGCATCATCTGGGTGCATTTTCCTGCCAGCACTCCCCCAATAATCTCCATCTGGTGGTTCAGCTTCGGGTGGTTTATGACCTGCATGATGGATCGTACCGCTCCGGCTTTGGGATCATCTGCGCCGTAAACCAAACGCGCCAGGCGGGCATGCACCAGGGCGCCACAACACATGGCGCAGGGTTCAATGGTGACAAACATCTCGCACCCTTCGAGGCGATGATTACCGAGAAAGCCGCCGGCCTCGCGCAGCGCAACAATTTCAGCGTGCGCGCTGGGGTCAGAATCCACGCGGTTGCGATTGTATCCCCGGCCAATGATTTTTTTCTGATGCAAAATGACCGCGCCGACAGGGACTTCGTCGTTGGCCTGAGCGCGCAGGGCCTCGCGTAGGGCCTCTTCCATCCACAATTCGTCCGATATGCTCATGGCCAGTGGTTTTATCTTAAATTAAGCAGGTTCGAGCAAACCCAACCGGTTACTGGCCGCCGGCAACTGAAGCCTAACCTGCGCTCTTACGGCGTATTTACCAGATGGCCAGACATTACCAGGTTAAACGTGATGCCTGCTCCGTTTACCGTCTGAGCTCCCGTGAACTGGATCATGCTTCCCGGGTCGGCGTAGATTCGCACCATGTGCTCGTCGCTTGCGCTATCACTGGCAAGTTTAATGCCTGCGGGGTACAGATAGGTCAGGGCCTGCCCGCCCGCGGTGGTCAGAACTTCATAGTGCGGTATGCCATTGATAATATTCCCGGTTGAGGAGACTTGCAGGTACTCAATGACAAACTCTTTTCCGGCCGGGACATTGAAGCTTGCCGTGCACTTGCCCGCCAGTCCGGCGGGAGTGGCGCACGATACTGCTGTCTGAAACGGCTGTTGCGCAGGATTGTCGAGGCTTTTGACAAGAACTACGGTGGTATTCGCCGGTCCAGCAGTTCCCGTGGGCAGGTTGCTGACGGAAACGCTAGGCGTGCCGACTATCTGCACCTGGCCGGTCACCTGCACAGGGCCATTGACGTTCACGGTGGGTACATTGGTGATGGCCGCATTCACAGTACCGCCCACTTGCACAGGCACGGGGCCATTGATGTTCACGGTGGGTGTGTTGGTAATAGCCGCATTCACAGTACCGCCCACTTGCACAGGCACGGTGCCATTGATGCTCACCGTGGGTGTGTTGGTAATAGCAGTATTCACAGTATCGCCCACGTGCACGGGCACGGTGCCATTGACGTTCACGGTGGGTACGTTGGTGATGGCGGCGTTCACAGTACCGCCCACTTGCACGGGCACGGTGCCATTGACGTTCACGGTGGGTGTGTTGGTAATGGCCGCATTCACAGTACCGCCCACTTGCACAGGCACGGGTCCATTTACATTCACCGTGGGCGTGTTGGTTACAGTTGTAGCAATGGGACTATCGTTTTGAATAGTCATTGGAATAGGCCCACTGTTTTGAATAGTTGTTGGAACGGGATTGCCCGTGGCATTCTGCACCGTTACCGTGCGGAATTGAGCCAAAGCCAGAACAGAGGACAGAAGGATGACGAGCTTAACAGTCAGGATAGACCGAAGCATAGAGGTACTCCTCAGGACACAATTTGGGGGGACTATAAGACTATCAGAATAGGACATGTCCAGATAGACAAATATGTTTATTTTTATTGTCCTAATGGCCAATATTAGATATTGTCCTTTAGGACAACATCTAACCAACTGCCTATCTTTAAGGTTTTGGTGTCTTCCTGCAAAGAGCCAACTGCTACCGGGGTTGTTGCTGGGTCGCACAGTGGATCGCGCCAAAGCCCCATATAAAATCCCCGCAATAAATGGGGACAACTTTCCGAGTGGGCAGCAGAGCAGCGATGACATCGAGGGCAATTCGGTCGTTGGCGTCGTTAAAGACCGGTACCAGCACCAACCCGTTGGCTATGTAGAAATTGGCATAGCTGGCGGGCAGGCGTGTTCCTTCATAAAAGATCGGCTCGGGCATGGGGATCTCGACCACGCGCAGCGGCCGGCCGTCTTGGTCAGTAGCAGCGTGCAGGCGTGCCAGATTTTCAGCCAGCGGCGCAAAGTTGACGTCCTTGCGAT
The DNA here is from genome assembly GCA_035487355.1 of Terriglobales bacterium. NCBI lineage: Bacteria > Pseudomonadati > Acidobacteriota > Terriglobia > Terriglobales > Terriglobales bacterium. The sequence goes on from DATHMF010000021.1 coordinate 23,676, forward strand.
CTTTTTCCACGGCCGCAACCACGGTGGAAGGGCCCACGAAGCGGGCGATATCATCCACGTGGCCGTGAGTGTCGTCCCCAGCAATGCCACTGTTGAGCCAGATGACCTTGCGAATTCCCAGGTAATCGGCAAAAACCGCCTCCAGGCAGCGGCGGTCCAAGCCGGGATTGCGGGCCTGCTCGGCGCTCAAGAGGCATTCTTCAGTGGTGAGTAGCGTGCCGTGCCCGTTGACATCAATGCTGCCGCCCTCGAGTACAACGCGATGCTGCTCTCCTTTAACTAGGATTGTTGGCTGCCAGGCCGGCAGCTCCAGAAGTGTGGCGATGTGGCCGGGAAGACGCGAATCCTTTTGCCAGTTGGAATATTTGGCCCAGGCATTGAAGTGCCAGTGCGTGATGGCGAACGGGCAGGAAAGGTCTCCAAATTCCGAGCGGCGGGCAGGACGTCCCAGGCGCTTGCCGGAAGAGTGATCATCGCGCCGGATGAAGATTGGCCCGGAATCGCGGGTCCAGACGCGGTCGGTCGGCCAGCGGTGAAATGACACTTGATGCAAGTCAACACCAACGGAAGAAAGAACCTTGCGGGCTTCGGCCTCCAGTTGTACGCTGTTGACCACGATTCGAACCTGCTCGACGCGGGCAAGCTGGCGAACAATTTCCGCATAAACCCACGGGATCGGCTCAAACCGCCCCGGCCAGTCATCGGCGTTGTGCGGCCATGCGATCCAGGTGGCGGCGTGGGGTTCCCACTCGGCGGGCATGCGGTAGCCGAGAGAAGTGGGCTTGAGTGCCTCAGTCAACGTCTTGGGGCGAGTCAATTTCAATTTTCGAGCTTCAAAATTGCTAGTTTTTACCACAGAGACACAGAGGCACAGAGAAAAGCAAAATGTTTGCCACAGATTAAGTGCAAAATCGAATCGTAATTCGCAAAGTTACTCAATTACCCGATTACGCAGTTACCCAATTCTTCAATGACCCAATGATCCGATGAATCAATGACTCAATTTTCTTGTGCCTCTGTGTCTCCGTGGTGAAAAAACTTCAATCCAGAAAACGCTGCGCAATGGGGCCGTAGCTGTCTATGCGGCGGTCGCGCAGAAAAGGCCAGTTACGGCGGATATCCTCCAGGGCATGCAAATCTATTTCACCCACCAGGATCTCTTCTTTATCGGGCGATGCCTCAGCCAACACTTTGCCAAAGGGATCGCAGATAAATGATCCGCCCCAAAACTCAAGTCCAGCACCCGAAGCAGCTTTGCCGCGGATGTCTCCGGTTTCGTGCCCAACGCGGTTAACCACGGCAACGTAGACCCCATTGGCGATAGCATGGGCGCGCTGGATGGTGCGCCAGGCATCGTGCTGCACCTCGCCATACTGCGCTTTTTCCGCAGGATGCCATCCAATGGCCGTCGGATAAAAGAGCACATGCGCTCCCTGCAGCGCAGTCAGGCGCGCACCCTCGGGGTACCATTGGTCCCAGCAAACCAGCGTGCCTACTCGCCCAAATTTTGTATCGAAGGCTTTGAAACCGAGGTCCCCGGGAGTGAAATAGTACTTTTCGTAATACAAAGGATCGTCGGGGATGTGCATCTTGCGATAGATGCCCAGCAGCTTGCCGTCAGCATCAATCATGGCCGCGGTGTTGTGATAAATGCCGGGCGCGCGTTTTTCAAAAATCGAAGCAATTACTGAAACACCCGCCTGGCGCGCGGCCAGAGAAAGTTTTTCTGTCGTCGGGCCGGGGATGGGCTCAGCAAGATCAAACAGGGAAGCATCTTCGCGCTGGCAGAAATACTGTGTAAGGAAGAGCTCAGGCAGGCAGACCACCTGCGCGCCCAGCTTGGCGGCTTCGTGCACCCGCCCGACCGCGCGAGCCAGATTCTCATCGGGATCGGGTGTGCAGCGAAGCTGTACCAATCCAATACGAAAATTTTGGGCGTTCGAAGTGGACATTGCGTTTGATTTTAGCATTCAGCATTCTGCCAAATCAGTTTTAACCACAGAGACACTGAGGCACCGAGGAGAACGATGCCAAAATGACAGCTAGAAAAAGGGAATCCCGGTTTCTTATGATGCAGGTAACCGCAAAACAGTTCTCAATGAAATGCAGCAGTTGTCATTTAGACCTTTTTAAGTCTTGCTGTATCTCATTTTGAGCCCCGAATGGGGCGGCATTTGGTAGCCCAGCACGTAAGTGCTGGGGAGCTGAAAAACAGAGCACGAGCCCCGTTAGGGCGGCACAAAGCATAGAACACAGTAGTCCTTAAAATGGACTAGCCTAATACTCAAGATGTTCAAAAAATCCGCGTGATCCGTGAAATCCGCGGTGAGTCTTTGCTTTGGCTTACTGGAAAATCAGTACCGCCGAGGCGATCACCGTTGTCCACAGGCCGCGCTTGTCACCAACAGCCGATTGCGTGACGTTGGCCGTGCGCACAATCTTGTTGGAGATTCGGTAGATCTCCTTCTTTTCATCCCAAGAGCGGTCGGGGTCAAAGTCAACGTTCAGGGTAGTGGCCAGCATCTCGGCAGCCAGTTCTTCGGCGTAGTCACCGGCTTGATCGTCGGTTTCACCAAAAGAATGGTGTTCGCTGAGATATCCGTAGGTGCTGCGGTCGGCAGGAAGAGCCACACCGATGCTGGAGGCGACCAGACGGTGGGGTTCGCGAGTGGAGTTTTCCGCAATCACGGCAAAGACAACCTCGCCGGGATCGAGATACTTTAATCCATCTTTGCGGGAGATCAGCTTACAATTGGGCGGAAAAATAGAAGACACGCGCACCAGGTTCTGCGCGGCGATACCGGCATCACGCAATGCCAGTTCGAATGATGAAAGACGCTCTTTATGTCTCCCCACCCCCTTGGTGAGAAAAAGCTTTTTGGGGACCATGTCTTTGCCCAATTCCTAAACCTCCGAAAAGGAAATTATCTGCAATGAGTGCGAAACTAAAAAACTAACACACAGAGGGGCTTCGTGCGGGAAAAATTTTGTTAAAGAGTTGTTAATGGGAGTGCTTCCTGAGTTTGTGCTGGATGGTGGCAGGGAACTGTGCCGCCGTCTTCAGCTCGACAGCGATATCAATGAAGGCAAGCGCAGAGCGGCTCAGGGCTTTGTCCTTGCGGTAGACAAGGGCCAGATCACGCTTGATCTGGGCATTGGCTATGGGCAGGAAGGCCAGGACCCCGGCTTTTACGTCCTCCAGGATATTGGAGCGCGCGATAAAGCCTACCCCAATATCGGCGGCCACAAAGCGCTTCAGGAGTTCGCTGGAATCGAGTTCCATCGAGATGTTGACCTTCAGGAAATGCTCGTGAAAAAGGTTCTCCAACACGTCGCGCGTGCGTCCAGCCTTGGGCAGCAGCAGGGGATAGTTCACCACGTCGGCCAGGTTAACCGACTTCGTTTTTGCCAGCGGATGTTGTGGCGGAACAATCACCACCAACTCATCGCGGTGGACTGGAATCAGGGTCATCCGGCTATCGTTTACAGGTAGCGAGACTACGCCGAAATCCACGGAATTATCAATGATGGATTCCAGGGTTTTCACCCGCTCGGTGCGGCGGACGTTCACCGCCACTCCGGCGTATCGTTTTTTAAATTCGGCGAAAACTTCAGGAAGGATATGCAGGCAGGTCGCCTCATTGGCCGCCACAATCAGCTCGCCGCGCGGGATGCGCTCCATTTCAGCCAGATTTACCATCATCTGCTTGCGGGAATCCACGGTCTGTTCGGCGTATTCGAGAAAAGCCTTGCCCGCGGCGGTAACGCTCACCTTTCCTCCGGTGCGGTCAAAGAGCTTGGCGCCCACTTCTTCTTCCAGGCCGCGAATCTGCGCGGAAATGGCCGGCTGCGTGCGAAAACGCTTCTCAGCGGCACGCGAGAAGCTGCAGTGCCGCGCAACTTCAAGAAACGTCTCTATTTGGTCGAAATCCATTTAGGGATAAAGGGTCTTTATTGCACAAATAAAAACAATCAATTTCATAATCTGATACGTGTAGCTATATGATAAATTGTTTTGCCGTATTAAGGAATTTTATCAAGCAATACACTGATTCTAACCCTGACAATTCATAACAAATTTGGCCGGGCCTGAGAGCCGGGCCTCAAGGAGAGCTTATGTCTGATCCCAAGACAGTTTTGGAGTTCGTGAAGAAGAGCGGGGTCAAAATGCTTGACCTGCGCTTCACCGATCTCCCCGGCCTGTGGCACCACGTTTCTTACCCGATTGACCAGGTGAGTGAAGCTTCATTTGAAGAAGGCTTCGGCATGGATGGCTCCTCGATTCGCGGATGGGCTGCGATCCACGAAAGTGACATGCTTCTCATCCCCGACCCAACCTGGTTCATCCTGGATCCGTTCACCGAGGTCCCCACGCTGGTGATGGTTGCCGATGTGATTGACCCGGTGACCAAGCAGCGCTACGACCGCGATCCCCGCTACATTGCCAAGAAGGCGGAGATGTATATCACTGCCACCGGCCTCGCCGATACGGCATACTTCGGCGCGGAAGCTGAATTTTTCATTTTTGATAACGTGCGCTTTGACCAGCGCGAGCAGCACGGATTCTACTACATTGACGCGGAAGAAGGCCGCTGGAACTCAGGACGCGCGGAGAACAACTTAGGCTATCGCCCGCGCTTCAAAGAAGGTTATTTCCCGGTGCCTCCGACCGACCACTATCAGGACTTGCGCACCGAGATGGCCATGACCATGAATCAGTGCGGCCTGGAAGTGGAGTGCCATCACCACGAAGTCGCCACTGGCGGGCAGACCGAAATTGACCTCAAGTACAACTCGCTGGTGCGCTCGGCCGACAACATGATGATCTACAAGTACGTCGCGAAAAATGTGGCCAACCAGTACGGCAAGACCGTGACCTTTATGCCCAAGCCGCTCTTCCAGGATAACGGTAGCGGCATGCACACCCACCAATCGCTATGGAAGAGCGGCAAACCGCTCTTTGCCGGTGACGGTTACGCCGGCCTCTCGCAGATGGCGCTGCACTACATCGGCGGATTAATCAAGCATGGCCCGGCGCTGGCGGCGATCATCGCTCCCACCACGAACTCCTATAAGCGCCTGGTCCCGGGCTTTGAAGCACCGGTGAATCTGGCGTACTCACGCCGTAATCGCTCGGCAGCGTGCCGCATCCCGATGTACTCGGCATCACCCAAGGCGAAACGCGTGGAGTTCCGTCCGCCAGACCCAAGCTGCAATCCTTATATGGCGTTTGCAGCCATGGTCATGGCCGGGCTGGATGGAATCGAAAACAAAATTGATCCCGGTCAACCACTCGATAAAGACATCTACGATCTAGGACCGGAGGAGCTGGCCAAGGTCCCCTCCATGCCCGGTGGCCTGGACGATGCTCTGGACGCTCTCGAAAGCGATCACCAGTTCCTGTTGAAGGGCGATGTGTTCACCGAAGAGGTCATCCAGACTTACATTGATTACAAGCGCGAGAAGGAAGTGAACGCGATGCGTTTGCGTCCGCATCCGTATGAGTTTGCGCTCTACTACGATATTTAGATTTACTTTAGAGATGTGATTTAAAGCCCCTGTTCTGGCAGGGGCTTTGTTTTTTTGGCCGACCTGAACCCGACCTTGCTACGATTTCTGAAGAACTAATGGGAGCAGCGGGAACAAGGGTTGCAAAAGCGGCGGTATAGCAAGTGGTAAGGTGGAGTTGTCCCCAGTATTGAGTTAGCATCGCTGGCGCGGTTGGTTCATCTAATTTGCCATGGGAAATGAGATTGTGGTCTCGGTGTTGGACCTGGTGAGTATGCGGGCCGGAGAGCCCGCGAGCAGCGCGATTGGGCGGTCTGTGGACCTGGCGCGGCATGTTGAGGAGTGGGGATACAAACGTTACTGGCTCGCAGAACATCATTCCATTGCCGGCTTGGCCTGCTCGGCCACGCCGGTGCTAATCGGGTATGTGGCCGGCGCGACGAAGACGATACGTGTAGGCAGCGGCGGAGTAATGCTGCCGAACCATTCCCCGCTTGTGGTGGCGGAGCAGTTCGGGACGCTGGAGGCGTTATATCCGGGACGAATCGATCTGGGGTTGGGGCGTGCTCCCGGCGCGGATATCCAGACGATGCGGGCCCTGCGACGAGACTTGAATCAAGACGGGGAAGATTTTCCGGCGCTTCTCGAAGAATTGCAGACATACCTCGGACCCGAGAAACCAGGCCAGGTGGTGAAGGCAATTCCCGGACAAGGAAGCAATGTGCCGATCACACTGCTTGGGTCAAGCGCCTTCAGCGCTGGGCTGGCAGGGAAGATGGGCTTGCCTTTTGCATTTGCGGCACATTTTTCTCCTGACTACCTGGATACAGCGGCTCAGTTGTATCGCGAGCAATTCCGGCCAAGAAGGGCACTGCAAGAACCGCATCTTATGATAGCGGTGCCGGTGATTGCAGCGGAGACGGATGCGGCGGCCCAGCGGTTGTTCACGACAGCACAGCAGCGCTTTCTGCGACTGATCCGAAACCAGCCAGTGGAATTGCTGCCCCCGGTCGACTCCATGGAGCCCCTATGGCAAGACCGTGAGCGTGCGGCAGTCGAGAGCAAATTGCGCGCAGCCATTGTGGGATCAGAGGCCACAGTCACGGCGGGGCTGCAAAAGTTGGTAGACGATACGAGAGCTGACGAGGTGATCGTAGTGGCTGATACCTTTGAGCATGCGGACCGGTTGCAGTCGTATCAGCGCGTGGCCCGCGTTGCTGCAAGCCTCGAGCGCAGGTCGGCCGCAGTGGATAGATCTCTTTTGCCACTGTGACGTGAACTCTCCCGGAAGCCGCTTTTCCGGCGGCCAACATCCGCATTGCCAGAGTTTCAATAACTTTAGCGGACCCACGAACACGGCTGGGTGCCCCAGATAAACCGGGGTGCCCCATTCGCGCGTAGCGCGTGTGGGGTTTGTCTGCGCTCATCCGCGTTCATTCGCGGCGGAAAAGAAGGTCTAAAATGATATCACTCTGGTATCAAACTGCTGCTTCCTTGGCAATTTTAGGTCATAATTGTGCTAGACGTGTGTCTCCGTTTACGCATTCAAGAATGCGGGGGGTGTCCTCTTTAGGTTCTTTGAAAACTTGTTGCGAGGGGCGCAGGCCCTGTTTTGGCTGCGGAGGACTTAGAACGAATCCACTCCCTGACTGACTACTCTATCCCTGCCATATGTCATTCGATCGTAAGGACTTAGCTCCCCTGAGACCCTGAGACTACTCCAAGTAATGGGGGTGGGGGAGTAATAATTCTGCTGCTGAGGACTGGTACTTGGGTATGCCCTTTGGAGCTTCCCAACTGGGGGAGCTGTTTTAACAGATCTGTTAGCTAGTCTCCTGCCCGAAAGCCAGTCTCCCCAGTAAATACGCGTATATCAGAGCGTTTTGGGAGGTCCACTGACTAGCTAGCAAGTACCACCCCACGACTTGGATGCCCTCGGACCACCAGGACATTGAAAACAAACCGCTTTACCCCAATCTTCATTCCAAAACATTCACCCTGATTCACAACTTCAGGAGATTCATTGGGTTACTAACAATACCGGGTTTCAAGGAAGCAGATCAGATCCATGTAAGAGAGACCTTTTGGCTGAACAGGGCGCTGACAAAAGTGGATATAAATCCTTTTTTCTCCATGCGAAGTTCGAGGTGTCAGTTCGCCGCAGGGTTTGTGTTTCTGCTCTCTACGGTGATGGCTGGGGCTTTTTGCTGGGGGCAGAAGGGGCCGGCCCGCCTTATGCTCAACCCGAAGAACGTTCTGCTGCAACCCACTCAAACGCAACCGCTCACGGTCAAACGCGCGTTCCTGGGTGGTGTCGCAAAAATGGGTGGTTTTCAAACCGTCGTGGCCCCGCTCAATTGGTCGTCATCAAATTCTGCTGTGGCCAGCGTGGATGCCACTACTGGATTGGTAACCGCTAACAATCCCGGCACAGCCATAATTACAGCCAGAGCTGGCCCTTTCAGCGGCAGCACGAATATCATCGTGACCAGTAACCCTCTGAGTGCCATTTGCATATCACCTTCCGGCGCGACCGTTTTTGCAGGATTGACGCAACAGTTTAGCGCTACGGGCTTATTTGGCAGCGGAAGTTGCCCAGGCAGCACAAATATCACGGCTTCAGTGACGTGGTCCTCGGCCAATATTGCCATCGCAACCGTAAGCAATGCGGCGGGAACTGAAGGATTGGCCAAGGGCATAAGTCCAGGAGGGCCGATCAATATTACGGCGGCTTACGGAGGCGTCAATGCAAGTGCCTCACTGACTGTGAACCCTGCCGTGCTGGTTTCCATTACAGTCACGCCGAATCCCGCCAATATTCCCAATCTGGGTAACACTTTGGCCTTCACGGCAACCGGCAGCTACAGCGATGGTGTCAACCGGGCGATTCCCAACTCTTTGACTCCCAGTGTCAATTGGCTTTCCAGCAATCCCAGCATCGCCACAATTTCTGCTGGCGGAGTAGCCACGGCAGTTGCACAGAATAAGACTATAATCACCGCGACCGATCCCATCACCTCGATCAGTGGTTCCGCCAACCTGAGCGTCGGCCCCATCAATGCCATCACTTTCTACGTTGCCCAGAATGGGAATGACAGTACCTTCAGCGGCATGCTGCCGGTTCCCAATGGCAGCGGCGACGGGCCCTTTGCTTCGCCGGCCCGGGCGCAGCTTGCAGTTGAAAGCACGGCGAAAGGCAATCCGATCTATGTCATGCTGCGAAACGGCACTTACTACCTTCCACTCAGCCCCACCAAGCCGGGAACGCTGACTTTCAGCGGCGCTGCTGATTCAGGGACCTCCAGCAGCGCTCTCATCACCTGGGAGAATTACCCGAGCGAGATCCCAATCCTCAGTGGAGGAGTGCTGGTAGGAGCCGGAGGCCTTGGGCTTACCTGGACGAATGTTTCAGGCAATCTCTGGCAGGCGCAGCTACCGGCAAACGTTCAAACCAACGTGCCCCTGCAACCGTTTGAATATCTGTTCTATAACGGAGAGCGCCGCTTGCGTTCGCGCCTGGAATCATCTTCGGGCGTCGGGTACTACATGAATGGCGGCACCTGTTTCTCCACGCAAACCGGGCAGCCAGTGAGCACGTCGTTGTGCAATCTCGGGACTTTTCTGAGAGTTGCCGCAGAGGTTCCTCCGGGGACCACCAGCTGCCCCAGTGTCACCAACAGCAACGATGCGACCCAGTCCAAGTGCCTCGATCGCTTTCAATATAATCCCAATGACCCGGTCACAACCTGGCTCAACCTGAGCGGTTCCTATACTGGGAATCCATCGAGTCCGTGCACTGTAAATGCTTCCAATCATTATCCTGGTGGAGACGTTGAACTTACGCTTTTCGATGCCTGGACAGTGGATATGATGAGGGTCAATTGCGTTGACCCAGTGAATCACATTATCTATTTCACTGCTCCGACCAAGGGCAATACAGGCGTCTATAACTTCTTTGGCCCAGGCATAGGGCATCGCTACATGGTCGAGAATACGAAAGATGCCTTTGACGCGGCCCAGGCCGCGGGACAAACCGGCCTGTGGTTCCTCGATCGCTCCAATTCGCAGTGGATTCTGAACTACGTCGCCAACGCAAGCGAGAACCCGAATACAGATACTGTTGTGATCCCGCAGCTTGGCGGCGTAATTCCGGGTGCGCCTGCAACCGATTACGTCGGAGCAAGCCTGATCTCAGCCAGCAACCTCAGCTTCGTAACTTTTCAGGGCATCACCTTCGAGACCGATAACTTCATACCTTCGTCCACAGGGTTCAACAATGACGTGAACGGAGAAATGCCGCTCCCACAAGCCATTGATTGTGAAAACTGCCAGAACGTGACCTTTGATACTGTGACCGTAAGGCATACCTCGGCCTCGGGTATTTTGTTTGGCGCGAATGTGGGGCCACCTTCCTCATGCGGGATCAATACACCATGCGCACTGTTACAAAACTCGACGCTTTACGACATCGGCGACAGCCCAGTCCGCATCGGGCATATGCCCACGGGCTCTGACACGGCTGCAAAGGTCGTGCAGTTTGTTACGGTGCAAAACAACCTTATCCAGGGATACTCACGCGTCTTTGCCGATGGCGAAGGCATCGCCCAGGGCAACGGCCACGATATCACCTATCTGCATAACGACATTCTCGATGGCTACCACGCGGGTATTTCTGTCTGTAATCTCGGATGTCCCGGCAATCCCGGTGCGAACGGTACCAATATCCTCAGCCAGTACAACCATATCCGGCAGATCATGCAGGGAATCACCTCCGACGGAGGAACGCTTTACTACAACATCGGCGGCGCGCAGAGAAGCGGGACTGGGAACAGGATTTACAACAACCTGGTGCACGATACCACCGACTCATCCATCATTGACAATCCCTTAAGCCTGCACGGAACCGGCTATGGCGGCGAGGGCATATACCTGGATGCGCAGTCCGCGAATGTTGATGTACAAAACAATGTTGTCTACAACATGTCAGCCAGCACCGCCTGGATGACCAACGGGCCAGCCGCCAGCCAGCAGCCTAATACCTTCAACAACAATATCTTTGCGTATGGGCGTTTCGCGATGTTCGCAGAGCAGACTCCATGGCCCCAGGGCTGCGACTCGAATCCAAGAGGCGTGCCCCTGGTCAATATCACCAACAACATCTTTTACTTTGACCTGAATGATCAATCCAACCTCAACAGTTCGAGGGGGTTCTACGTTGTGCAGGGCTGCGCTTACTCATGTGGTCTGCCCTACAACCAATTCCAGAATTTTACCGGCAACCTCTATTGGAGGACCGACGGCGCATTTGCCGGCTACAGCAAGGCCTTCCATGTCTTAACCAAGGCACCTGCGAATGCCAGCAGTTGTGGTGAACCTGGGAATCCAAACACCGCGTGGACTTCGCTTACCTTCAACTCACCGGCAGGAGGGAACACAACCTGGCAAAACGGAACGGCACCCCCGCTGCCTGTGGCAATGAATGAAGATGCAGGAGGAACGGTGGCAGTCAATCCCCAAACCATCAACCCCACGTTTGGAAATAGCAATAGCCCAAGCGACTATCTGCTCAACAGCGCTCCTCTTCCGGGCTTCAACAACACCGCAACCAATGACACGATCAACAATGCAGGGCAAACCAATCCCTCGCCCAGCCTCGGAACCGTGCCAGCGACTTTTCCAACCTACAATTACGCTACCTTCTAGTGCACAGCCTTCCCGAGCGGTATCACCCTGGTATCAAAACCTTGCTTTCTCGGAAACTGCGGGCCATCATGGAGAAGCAGTCCACGGCTCGAAAAGCAGTTAGCCTCTGAGGTCTTTGAAAATTCGACGGGATGCGGGATTCTGAGGACTGATGACTGAGGACTGATGACTGGACGAGCAGCAAGTCTCCCTCCCCGGATTGATTTTCGCCAGTAATGACGGGGGTCAGAAGCGATTTTGGGGGCTCCAACCCCTAGCGCGCAAGGGGGTGGGGGTCCCTGCGGTCGTCCAAAAATCCGCGTTGATCCGCGTTCATTTGCGGCGAAAAGCTTTTGCGGTTGTTTTTACTGAGGACTGGGGACTGAAGACAGAGGACTGCATGTAGACTGGTGGGCTTGTATCTTAGGCAGTTCCGAGGTGATCTGCATGTCATTGTCAGACCTGATATTCGGTAAGCCACTGCGAACGTCGGATGAACGCGCTGAGCAGATTGGTCCCATCACTGGTGTCCCCATCTTCGGGTTGGACGCACTCAGTTCAGCAGGCTACGGCCCGGAAGCCGCGCTTACCCTGCTGATTCCGCTGGGCGCGCTTGGGCTGCATTACATTCTTCCCATCAGTACAGCGATTATCATTTTGCTGATCATTGTGTACTTTTCATACATGCAGACCATCCCCGCGTATCCTCAGGGTGGTGGTTCGTATACCGTCGCACGGGAAAACCTGGGAGAAAATGCAGGGTTGCTGGCTGCGGCAGCTCTGATGATTGACTACATATTGACAGTAGCGGTGGGAATCTCTGCCGGGGTTGGCGCCCTCATCTCAGCCGTGCCCCGGCTTCAGCCGCACACGATGGGACTCTGCCTGGGTATCTTAATCTTCATTGCCATTGTTAATTTGCGCGGAATGCGTGAGGCAGGCGCAGTTTTCATGATTCCCACCTACATGTTTGTGGGGACATTGGGCATTGCAATCCTGATCGGGATTGCACGGGTGATTGCAAGCGGAGGCCATCCGGTGCCGGTCGTGGCTCCGCATCCACTTCTACCCATGACCAGCATGGTTGGAGCCTGGCTCCTGCTGCAAGCTTTTGCCAGTGGATGCACCGCCATGACAGGTGTTGAAGCTGTGAGCAACGGCGTGCGTGCATTCCGCGAGCCGAGGACGAAGAATGCGCGCATCACTCTCACCATCATCATCGGTATTTTGATCTTGCTGCTGGCGGGAATCGCCTATCTGGCCAAAATGTATCAGGTTGGCGCGACTGATCCGGGCCTGCCGGGATATGAAAGCGTGCTCTCGCAATTGCTGGGAGCGGTGGCCGGCAAGGGCATCTTTTATTTTGTCTCCATCGTGTCCATTCTCCTGGTGTTGGCATTCTCTGCCAATACTGCATTTGCCGACTTTCCCCGCCTCTGCCAGATTATTGCACTCAATAAATACCTGCCGTCCTCGTTCGCATCCCGCGGCCGCAGACTGGTTTTCTCACATGGGATTTACGTGCTGGCGATTCTCGCGGGAGTTTTGCTGATTATCTTTAAAGGTATTACCGACCGTCTGATTCCGCTGTATGCGATTGGTGCGTTTCTCGCCTTTACTCTCTCGCAAGCCGGCATGGTGATGCATTGGAGGCGCGTTGGCGGCAAAGGTGCGTTCCATAGCAAATTGTTGAATGGGCTCGGCGCGATGGTGACGCTGGTGACAGTGGTTGTGGTCCTGGTTGCAAAGTTCGTTGAGGGCGCATGGATCACGGTGCTTCTGATACCAATTTTGCTCATTACGATGAAGGCGGTCCGGCGGCACTATGCGCGAATCGCTAGGGAGCTGAAATCAGATACACCGCTTGAATTGAAGAAGCTCACTCCTCCCATCGCGATCGTGCCCATCACCGGCTGGAACAAAATTACAGAAAAAGCTCTGTGTTTTGCTTTAGAGCTGTCGCCGGAGGTTAAAGCAATCCATGTTGCGGTCGTCGAAGGCGATGGCGAGGACCTTAAGAAAAATTGGAAACACCTGGTTACTGAGCCTGCGGTGCAAGCAGGTTATCCTGCTCCAGTACTCGAGATCGCACCATGTCCTTATCGGCGGGTGCTGACCACAATCCTCGAAATCGTCCAAAAAGAGGCAAAGAAGCATCCGGAGAGACAAATTGCAGTCGTGATCCCGGAGCTGGTTGAGAACCGCTGGTATAACCACCTTCTCCACAATAAACGGGCCGCAGTGCTCAAAACCATGCTGTACTTTCTGGGGAACAGCCGCATTGTTGTCATCAACGTTCCCTGGTATCTGAAAACAAGGGATTGATTGCTAATCCAAATCTTCAGGCAGAGGTTTTTGCTCCTCGGGTTTGAGTGGGCCGTAGTCGAGCGGGGTATCACTGGCCAGAGGGACGCGGTCTTCGCTGGCCGCGTGAATGCCGCCCGATTCATCCGTATAAAAATTCTTTGATCCAGTTCGGTCATAACGCACTGGCCGGGCTATTAGGGAATAGCCGGCCATCAGAGGTTTTGAATTGCTTAAGCTATATGTGAAAACGTAGCCGTCTTTGATGCAGGAGGGATTGCTACAAAGCAGGCGTGGGTCAATTCTGTGTCCGTTGAAGGAAGAATAAGGTTGAAGAGACGTGAGACTCGCAGGATATCCCTGCCCAGAATGATCTTTGCGGTAAGCAGCCAAAGCCTCGTTAAGAACGCGCAAGGAATAGATGGCCCCAGCATCATTGCGATGAACCTTCGACCGGATGAATGTGGGAAGAGCGGCGAGTATGACCAAAAAGAGAACAGTAAGAATTACACCCCCGACGATGGCGCCATTGAGAATCTTGCCGTCTTTGATCTTGCGCTCCGGGCTCTCGTATTCTGGATCTTTGCGCTGCCGTGAGTAATACGTCCGAATGGCCCCCCAGACGAGTGCAACTTGGGCAACAGTGAGCAGGCCAACGTATTTGAAGACAAAAATCGTGGAAGACCTTTCATCGAAGAACCCGATAGCAGCGAGCAACAAAATCAGACCACAGATGACAAATGCAGTGCATCCCAGGACCACCGACCACGCCAAAGCTCTTTTTCGCGGCAAAGCCAGCAGATTGATAAGAAACAGGAAGCCGGGCAGAACTAAAATGACGCTGAAGCCGGTATCATCTATATAGAAGAGGCGTGCGATGACAAGCAGCGCTGTCAGCGCACCCAGGCGGGCCGTCCATACAAATGTAGTCATTAATCTAGTATCTATATCCTATCTACTCTAAGAACAAGAGATAATTGGCAATTGCGCAAAAGGCCCGCGCGGCCCAAGTCTTAACGCTCCTGAATAGCCGCGTGAAATCCGCTGTACGCGCTCCACTCACAACTCACACAAAATGCTTCAACTTCCGCTATAGATTTTGTTTGGTAGTTTTTGTTTGACACGGGGAAGTGAAAGCGATATTACAACCTGCGGAACCAGCGTTTCACAAGCTGAATTCGGCGTTGTAAATAGGTTGAACGTTTGCTATTCTCCCCAACCGAGCCTCGAGTTGTGGCCAGCCGAGGAGTTGTTTTCCCCATATGGGTTCTATCGCGAACCACCATACAATCGACAATAAAGTGACCGATTCTCATCGAACGCTGGTGGAGCGAGTTGCCTCGAGCCGCTACTTCAATAAGTCTGCCCGGTTGCATGACCTGTTGATGTATGTTTGCGGCCGCGTTCTTGACGATGATGTCCAGGAAATCGGTGAGCAGGAGATTGGGTGCAATGTTTTCGAGCGTCCCCGGGATTACGATACCGCGACCGACAATATTGCGCGTGTGCATGCTTCACTGCTGCGCAAACGCCTGGAACAGTATTTTGAAGAAGAAGGCCGCGACGAACCGATCATCATAGAAATTGTGAAAGGGAACTACGCGCCGGTTTTTCGCGCGCGGCCTGCTGCAGCCGTACCGATGCCGTCACCTGCAACTGCGCCTGGGGCGACGCCTGTTGCCCAGCCAACCATCCCACTGAGGTCCAACTGGAAGAGCTGGATTGCGGTGATACTGGCAGCAATGTTTGGGTGTTTTTCAACGCTCGCAGTGCTTCATTTCATTCGCCCGGCGCAACCTATACCTGTACCTAGTTCTGCTCCTGCTCCAAGACCGCCTCTACGCCCAAGCCTACAGGAGCGCATGCTGGCGCCTACGGTGAATCAATTCTGGTCGCAAATTCTGGTTCCAGAGGGAGCTGGCACGACAGATGTAGTTCTGGACGATTCGGCGCTGGAACTCTACCAACAGATGTTACATAAGCCGGTCAGTCTCGAAGATTATCTCGATGGAAATTACATGCACAAGGCAGATAAGATGCCGGCCGTCGCGAAAGTAGATCGGGATTTTGCGGAATCCATGGCGTTAAAAGGGTCTTCCAGCAATGCAACCATCCAATTTTTCTGGACACTTTCGCGCATGTCACAATTTTTCTCGGCGCACACCGTGGTACGTTTTCCCAAAGAATATTCCCGAAGACGGCTGCAGATGTTCAACGCAATCATGCTGGGCAATGGAAATTCAAATCCCTGGATACAGCTCTTTGACAAACAAGTAGGCCTGCGGTGGAAGTACGATGGCGCATCGGAAAGTTATTATCCTGTGGATACGTGGGCAACCGGAGCGGAGCAGGACCAATACCGGATCCCTAAACAAAATGGGAACGAAGAGGAGAGCTATGCGATTATCGCCCTTCTGCCGAGTCCTGGAAAGAAGGGAAACGTGGCCATCATCTCTTGTATGAGCCCGCAGGATTACTCCTCTACCGGCGATTTTCTGACTTTTGAAGACTACATGTGGAAATTTCGATGGCGCCTTCAACAGAACGGCGACATAGCGCGGAGCGCCGGGAAAAACAGCTTTCCATACTTCGAAGCATTGCTCAGAATTACGCGACGACCGATGGCGCCCGCTGATATTTCGGTCGTGACCTATCGCGCCCCCAGATTACAAGAAGAAATTCCTCCTAAATAGTGGTCTTTAACCTAAGTCTTGACATTCTTTTAACCTGGAACCCTAACCACGATATTTATCAAGCCCTTTAACGGGTTAAGCATCTGTCTATACCGTAAATTCACTTGCCGAAGCCATAGACGCGGGTATAAAAGTCAGCCCGCACCAGGGATTCTGTGGGATATCCGCGTTCAAGCCAGGCCCGCCAGCATCCGTTGAAGACATAAATAGAACAGTTTTAAGAGGTTTTGGAGTTATTGGTGTGCGGACCAATGGCCCAAAGTGAGGGATGCGGTCCTGCAGATAAGCTGGACCGCATCCTCTTAACCAGGGTGCGCAATGTCGACAGTTCATATCTGCTCGATATTTGTGGCACCAGTGAGCCCCCATGCAGATCCCGGCGATGAGGGGTGCTGAAGGCAATAGCGGATCTATTAATAGCGGGATCTATTGATCTATTAAAGATGCAACCACAACGGAGGATACATGATTTGGTCTCAGAGACAGTTGACAACGCGGCAAAAGATTCGCGCAACACGAAAATCCAAGAGCAATTTTTTTCACTGGATAGCAGTTGCAGTTTGCGTGTGCCTCTGGTTAGGGGCGGCAACACGCGTGCACGCCCAGTATGTAATTGACAGCCTGGATGGCGAGGTGACGCAGCACGAGGTTGATACCTTCATCAACAACGTGACGGCTCTTCCGATCCCAACCATTGAGGATCCGGGAACCAGCCACAACTATCTGGCGGACGGTCCTGGCGGAGTCACGCTCGAGGCCATGAACGACCTGTACGTGATTACCGGGGACATTCCCAGCTTGAGCGCAGAGCACACTCAATTGCTCAATCTGGCTATCCGGTGGAACGATACCTGGCTGATTCATCGTAACGATCTTCCTCTCGGCGAGCACCGGGTGATGTGGACGGGGAACGTAGAGCCCGTCTGGCCGCCGAACTGCTCCACCTGTTCCAACCCCACCTACTACGAAAGCGAGGTTGGGGATACGGTTGGACACATGGGCTATACCGCCTACAACATTTTGAAGACCCCCTCCATCTGGAACGATACCGTGCCTGACGGCGACCCGAATCATTTCGGCACGACCTATTTGGCGCGGGCAAAGACCTATGTCTCCATGCTGGAATTCACTATGAGTACTTCATTCACGAAGTACTTCATTGATCCCAATACGCTCTTGATCAGGCGCCCCAGCACATCACTTGGGTACCAGTCTGGCTTTCATAACGTCAATGCCTGGAATGTGATGATGATGCTGCTCAATGCCTATCAGCGGCTGGCGCAATGCCATGTGATCCTGGGCGACAATCCCGGTCAGGTCACAATGTATACGGCCATCGTCAAGAACACGACGAACCTGTTTGTGAATCATGGTCTGCCGTCTACCGCACCCGACGGCGCCGCCGTCTTCAACTGGGGATATTGCAACTTCGGCGACTGCACCGGCCGCACCACCGGCGAGGACGTCGGACACGGCCAGTACGATATGTGGGGACTCACGCGGGCCTACGCAGGCAGTTATACCAACGCCACGGCCCAACAGATGAAAACCTATGCCGATACGGTAGTCCATGCAATTGCAGACGGTCCGGATCTTTACTTTACGAAGGTTGATGGCTCGGGCGGCACAACCCAAAACTATCTTCTCCCCGGATGGTTTTTCCTGACGCCGTACAACACGGCCATTTACAAGCCGATAGCCAACGCTGCCATTGCTTCGGGAAGACAACAGGGTTCGACCATCATGACGTCGGGCATTCTCTGGATGAAACACTGGATCAGTGTTCATTCTTCTCCGCCGGATTTCACATTGTCGGCAGGGCCCGCATCGCAGACGGTGATCGCTGGCAGCGGGACTAGCTACACGGCTACTGTTGCACTGATCAATGGGTTTAGCGGGACGGTCAGTCTGGGTGTGAGTGGATTGCCCAGCGGAGCTACGTGCAGCGCACCCTCAATCAGCGGCGGTTCGGGTTCGTCAACCGTGAGTTGCTCAACCACGGTGTCGACGCCTCCGGGAACCTATACTCTCACCATTACGGGAACGAGCGGCACTCTTAGTCATAGTGCGACGGTCAGTTTGACGGTCAACGCTCCGCCTCCGCCGGATTTCGCTTTGAGCGCATCACCGTCATCACAAACGGTGACGGCGGGCGGAAGCACCAGCTATACGGCAACCGTAACGCCCAGTAATGGTTTTGGCGGGACAGTGAATCTGGCGGTTAGCGGTGTGCCGAGTGCGGCCAGTTGCAGTGCGCCTTCGATTAGCGGCGGCTCCGGATCCTCGACGGTCAGTTGTTCCACGACCAGCACCACGACGCCGGCAACCTACACACTGACAATCACTGGAACCAGCGGCAGCCTCAGCCACAGCACGACCGTCAATCTCACCGTGAACTCGGCGATGGTTTGCACCACCGCAACCGCGAATGGCACCTGGAACAACACTGCCTTCTCCGCGCACAGTGGAAGCTTTACGGCAGTGTTTGATGCCACCCCATCCGTTTCGGGCCAGAGCTCAGCCGTAGGAATATCGAAAGGAGCGCAGACCGCATTCACCGGATTTGCCAACATTGTTGCCTTTGCCACCTCAGGAGTCATACAGGCACGCAACGGCGGCGGCTACTTCAACTCAACAATCCAATATTCGGGAGGAAGCAGCTATCACTTCCGGCTGGCAATCAATGTTACTGCTCATACCTATTCTGTGTTCGTGACGCCCGCAGGCGGTTCGGAGCAGACAGTGGGCACGAACTTTGCTTTTCGCACGGAGCAAAACGCGGTGACCAGTCTCGACCATTGGGGTGCTCTGGTGAGCAGCACGTCCAGCGGAACCCTGAAAGTGTGTAATTTCACGGCGCAGTAACGGCCTTGTGAGAGATCGGGTGAGTCTTTGGTTCGCGTGCTATGGCGCTCGAACTTGGGGCCACCCTTATTTTTGAACAGCATCGCAAAGAAAACACGATTCAACGGAGGCTCCACGATGAAGAGATTGTTATTGTTTTTACATTTAGCGGTCGCATTTTTAGTAGTCCCTTGTGTGCTCTTTGGGCAGGCGACTTCCACATGGGTCTTTACTGGCTCGGATGGCCATTTGCACTATAAGACGGATGCTAACGGCAACCGCATCCTGGATTATTCCTATGCGGGATACGAAGGCGGTGGCATGAAATTGCCGGTCGTGCCCGTGGTCCAAACCATTAGTCCAGTCAGTGGTGACAATACCGCACACATACAGGCTGCTATCAACGCGGTTTCAGCGCTTACGCCGGATGCCAATGGTTTTCGAGGCGCAGTGCTGTTACAGGCTGGGACTTACAATGTCTCCGGCACAATCAGCATCACGGCCGGTGGTGTCGTGCTGCGCGGCAGCGGCTCAGGAACAGGCGGCAGCAATCTGAATATGACCGGCTCGCCTCACCTGCTGCTCTCCATCAGCGGTTCTGGTTCGGCAACCACGGTGGGCAGCTCTGCTTCGATCACTGACTCGTTTGTCCCCTCGGGTGCGCTTTCTTTCAACGTCAACAGCACTTCGGGTTTCAACGTAGGCGACACGATCCTGGTTCAACGGCCGGTGACAGCGCCCTGGGTCCATTTCATGAACATGGATACCCTGACGCGCAACGGCGCGCACCAGACATGGATCTCGGTCGGTAGCATTATTCACACTGATCGCACCATCGCCGCCATCAACGGTAACCAGATCACCCTGGACGCTCCTATCACCGATTCCTTTGACTCCAGTCTTCTGAACCCGCCCGCCGGCTCCATCATCAAGTACACATTTGCTGGCCGCATCGCGCAGGTTGGCGTCGAACATCTCAGCGTCACGGCACCAGCCGCGGATGTTGATATCTCAATGCCACAATTTCAGGCTTTGTCGATGAACACTGTTATCAATGGATGGGTTCAGGACCTCATCGTGCACGACACCGACAACAGCATCAGCATCGGGGGTGGTACCAAGCAGATCACACTCGACAATGTCACCATCACTCATAGCCTGGCCTTCACCCATTCGGCAGGACCGGCCGACTTCGGCATCAGTGGTACGCGAATCCTGCTAAACAAGTGCTCTTCCAAGGGCAATACTGGCGTGTGGGCGTATGTGGTTCAGGCTGAGGTCACGGGCCCGGTTGTATTGCTCAATAGCAACTCTGATAGCCGGGGCTTTGCCCCCCACCAGCGTTGGGCGACCGGCATATTGGCGGATAGCAGCCAGTTCCCGGGGGGTACGTCCGGAACTCCAGGGATTGCCTTTTCCGATCGCGGCAACTTTGGCTCTGGCCAGGGTTGGGATGCAGGATGGGCCGTGGCCTGGAACGTTACCAGTCCAGATTTCCTGGTACAAGAGCCTCCGGGAGTAAACAACTGGTGCATCGGCTGCGTGGGAACAGAAGTTACCACTGGTGCTCCAGGTGGCCCTTCCACGTTGCCCAACGGTATTTACGAATCTCTGGGTACGCACGTCACTCCATCCAGCTTGTATCTGGCACAGTTGTGCGACCGGTTGGGTGCGGCGGCGGCGGCGAATATAGGCTACAGCGGCGCTTGTGGCTCAGTTATTCCGCCAGATTTTTCCCTGTCGGCGGCGCCGGCTTCGCAAACCGTGACCGCCGGCGGAAGCACAAGCTACACCGCCACCGTAACGCCCAGCAACGGATTTAACGGAACGGTAAGTCTGGGTGTGAGCGGTCTGCCTAGCGGGGCGAGTTGCAGTCCGGCTTCAATCAGTGGTGGATCGGGTTCGGCAGCGGTGAATTGTTCGACGGCCATCTCTACGGCGGCAGGGACTTACACACTGGGTATTACGGGCACCAGCGGCAGCCTCAGTCACAGCGCAACAGTGACTTTGGGCGTGAACGCTCCGCCTCCACCGGACTTTTCGCTCTCAGCATCACCATCATCGCAGACGGTAACCGCCGGTGGCGGTACCAGCTATACGGCAACCGTTGCGCCCAGCAATGGGTTTAGCGGTACAGTGAGTTTGGCGGTAGGCGGACTGCCGAGCGGTGTTACTTGCAGTGCGCCCTCCATCAGTGGCGGTTCAGGATCATCGACCGTGAGTTGTTCCACCACCAGCTCCACGACGCCGGCAACCTACACACTGACGATCACCGGCACCAGCGGCAGCCTCAGCCACAGCACCACGGTAACCCTGGTGGTGAGCGCTGCAGTCACAACCACCAAGTACGAAGCCGAGGCCAGCGGCAATACGCTTTCCGGAGCGGTTGCCGTGGCGGCCTGTGCGGGTTGCTCCGGGGGCCAGCGAGTGCGATTCATCGGGAGTAACACTTCGAATTTCCTCGTGATCAACAACATCACGGTCTCAACCGCCGGTACCTATACGCTGACCATCTTTCCGGTGGTGAGCGGTACGCGTACACTGTTTTACAGCGTGAACGGCGGGACGGGAAGTTCAGTGTCAGCGACAGGCACAAGCTGGACTGCGACCGCTCCCGGCATCGCGGTGAAGGTTACGCTGAACGCAGGGTCGAACAACGTGAAGTTCTACAACAACACCGCCTTCGGTCCGGACATGGACTACATCACGGTTGGGCCGTAAGACAATAGGAGAGCCTGCGTCTTAAAGCAATTTGGGCCGTTGGTGTGGGGACCAACGGCCCTGTTTGTACAGATTGCGCGTCCGGCATGGGGGGACTTGCTGCTAGTCAGTGGATCCCCCAAAAACACTCTGATATGCGCGTATTTACTGGGGAAACCTGCTTTTGAGCGGGTAACTTGCTGAGAGCTCCAAACTGATCGATCCTTTCGCTTTGCCTCAGAGTTTGGCCTCGCGGGTTCAGCATCCTCGTGCTCGTCCGACTTTGCGAAGCGGGTGGGGAGGGGGGTACCTTGCTAGGGTGATAATATACTTGACGAATCATCTAAGCAAGGGGATGATGGGTCAGGCGGTGGTGCGGTAATGGCACCTTCAGTGAAAGGGAGAACATTTGTGTTTATTGGCTATATTGACGATTCCGCAGATGAGAAACATGTAAAGTGTGAAGCTCTAGCCGCTGTATTTATTCATGACAAACAATTCCAAACAATCGAAGAAAGTTTGGCAATCACTATCTCAAATATCATTCCACCAGACCGTCTAGTACAGTTTCAAGAATTCAAGGGGTGGGAACTCTATCATGGAAGTGGCGTATTTGATGGGATTGATCAAGAAGTGCGGTTTTCAGCTATACGCTATTTGCTTGGTACTCTCAAGCAATTACAAATTCCAATCATTTATGGTGCCGTTGACACTAGCGCTATCGCAAAAAAAAGTTACGCATCCGCCAGTCCAACAGATATTGCGTTTCGTATCTGTATGCCTGTAATTCCGATTGTAATGACTGAGAAAACCGAAGAATTAGGAGCTGAGCATGGGTTGGAGTACGCACTCCTGATCTTAGATAGCACGGATAAAGGTAAGCGCAATCTTCTTAAGGAGACATATCGTCAATTGCGAACAAAAATGCGCCCTCCGCACTGGGGAACAGGTCTATGGTATCTCCATGACGAAATGTACTTTGGAGACTCCAAAGATTCTGTTGGGCTACAGCTCGCCGATTTAGCTTGTTATTTCATCCGCAAACACCTTGAAGGCGAAGACACAGTAGCAGAAACGTTCTACAGCATATTCGCTCAGCAGATTATGTATGGTGGCATTGAACCGGATGACAGTCCAAAATCTAAACATGCAATCAATAGACTTAAGGCTAGCCGTAGTTAGGAGACGAGATGAGCAACAAGGAATTTGAGAACTTCGACCAAACAATGCGCCAAATAATCAAAGTGAGCCACAAGGAACTAAAGGCCAAGCTAGATGCGGAGAAGAAAGCAAAAGGCCGGAAAACTAAGGCTTCCGGCCCCCGCGCATCTGACGCAAAGCGCCACGGTAATGCTTAGAAGGTTTCCGTTTGTCCCACCTTGTCGGTTAGCTCAGTATAGGTGAGACGCTTTCCGACTATGTTATTCATGGCGAGATTGAAACGGGCAAGATCGCTAAGAGGTTTACGGTTTGCATCCTTCCGGTTATTGAAACGGAAGCATTGCTCATCAAGGTAACGATAGAGATGAAATGGTTCAACACTAACGTAGGTTCCCCCGATGGAACGCTTCAACAGGCTCCAGAAGTTTTCCATGCTATTAGTGTGCACCCGGCCATTGACGTAAGCGATAGCGTGGTCAATCACCTGATGGGCATATTCGTTTTCCATTCCGCGATAGGAACCCAAGGCGTCAGTGTACAGAGCCGACTCAGCAGCAACATTTTCCTTAACTGCCTTTTGGATGGCGTGCCGTCTAGTAGTAGATATCACTTGGCAGCGAACATTGCCCCCGCGTTCCATAACTCCAAAGACGGTAGTCTTATCGTTGTGGCCACCTCTGGAAGTGATACGGCGCTTACGTTCTGCAAGGTGCATGAATTTCGCCTTGCCACCAATGAAGGTTTCATCGGCTTCTACTTCTCTTCCACCACCACCGAGTTTCACCATAGAGCCGTCCTGCATTGCCAGACGAATGCGATGCATCATGAACCATGCCGACTTCTGAGTGACACCAATAGCGCGTGCAATCTCGTAAGAGCTAACTCCGTTCTTACAATTGCAAATCATCCAGACAGCGGTGAGCCACTTGTCCAGACCGATAGGCGAGTCTTCAAAGATGGTTCCCACTTTGGCACTGAATTGGCGCTTGGGATGTACGCTCTTGCATTGCCACTTCCTTTGATTCTTGAGAAACACAACATCAGTGCGGCCACAGGTCGGGCAGCAGACGTTACCATCAGGCCACCGTATAGCCTTCATGTACTCAAGGCAGTTATCCGGGTTGGAGTAGAACAAGATAGCCTGCTGCAATGTCTTTGGAGAGGGCATAATCATTTTCCTAATAGGATCAGAACAAGCACAACAACAATGAAAGCTATGAACGCTAATGTTCCCCATGGGTCATCTCGAAAGGTGTTGCGTTCGTTAAAGCTTTTGTACTTAGGCTTGAATCTGAACATAAAAACAGCATACAGGAGGAAGTTTGATTCGTCAAGTATATTATCACCCTTGCT
Source organism: Terriglobales bacterium (assembly GCA_035487355.1). Taxonomy (NCBI): domain Bacteria; kingdom Pseudomonadati; phylum Acidobacteriota; class Terriglobia; order Terriglobales; species Terriglobales bacterium. The sequence continues at coordinate 47,921 of DATHMF010000021.1, forward strand.
AGCTGGTCGGTGCAGCCCCCAAAACACTCCGATAGGCTTGTATTTACTGGGGAAACTTGTTTTCAGGCGGGGGACTAGCTGGACAGTCCTTAGTCGTTAGTCCTCAGTCCTCAGGATGCACAGCCCTCAGAACTACGGCACCACAAATGAGTTTTCAAAGACCACATGGGCCTAAGCCCCGCACTCTTGAATGCGTAACTTTGTGCTAAGGGCTCCGCAGCCCCCTCGGCTCCGCTCGGGGTGCT
>DATHMF010000022.1 GCA_035487355.1 Terriglobales bacterium
CGGCAGACATACGCCGTTCTTTAAGGGCTACCGTCCGCAGTTCTACTTCCGTACGACGGACGTGACGGGCGTGGCGGAGTTGCCGGGCGGCACGGAGATGGTGATGCCGGGGGACAACGTGGCGCTGACGATTGAGCTGATTACGCCGGTGGCGATGGAGAAGGGCTTGCGGTTCGCGATCCGCGAAGGCGGCAGGACCGTGGGTGCCGGGACCATCTCGGAAGTTTTGGCATAAGAAACTATCCCAAGGCGCAAGCCTTGGGATTACAAAATTCAAACATTAAGTCCGCAGGGACGATATAGTGAGATAGCAGTTATGCGCGAGATTGTTACATTGCAGTGCGGCGAGTGTAAGGACCGGAACTACTCGACGACCAAGAACAAGAAAACCACGACCGAGCGTCTGGAATTCAATAAGTTCTGTCGCAAGTGCCGGAAACACACGCCGCATAAAGAAGTGAAATAATTGAGTAATCGGGTAATTTGGAAATTGATTTAGAGCCTGGAACGAACGACTCCAATTCCCAATTACATAATTTCAAAATTGCTCAATTTATGGAGGGGCGTAAGCTCAACGGCTAAACTGCCGGTCTCCAAAACCGGACTTGGGGGTTCGAATCCCTCCGCCCCTGCCAGGACTTAAAGAGAAGAGAGCAGATGCAGCCGGAAGCGGCTGGGTCTAAAAGAAAAGTAGGATTCAAATGGCAAAGTCGGCAATTGCAACGAATTATGAGAACGACAGCATTGGGGAAAGGCTGAAGTCGTTTCCTACCCGCACCCGCAGTTTTTTAAGCGAGGTGCGCAATGAGATGCGGCATGTTTCCCGCCCGTCCGTCAAAGAGGTTCGTGCCACGACGATTGTGGTCATTGTCGCGGTGGCGATATTCGGGACGTACTTTGCGATAGTAGATTTTCTTTTAGGCCGAGGTGTTGATTGGGTATTCCATTATTTCTCCAAGTAAGCAGCACTGATATGAGCGAAGAAATCAAATCTAACGCGAAAGACTCCGAACCGCAGGGCGCAGGTGTTCCTGCGCCGGAGCAGCGGACGCCATCGAACCCGAACTTTAGGTGGTACATCATCCATACCTACTCCGGGTTTGAGCGCAAGGTAAAAGAGTCGCTGGAGTCGCGCGTGCAAGCGTTTGGACTGCAGGAGAAAATCGGCAAAGTGGTGATCCCCACCGAGACCGTGACCCAGATGCGCGGCGGAAAGAAGTACACCAGCGAGCAGATGTTCTATCCGGGCTACGTTTTGGTGGAGATGGACCTGGATGACAACGTGTGGCATCTGATCAAATCCACGCCCCGCGTGACTGGTTTTTTGGGTAATGCGCAGCATCCTGCGCCGCTCAGCGAAGAAGAGGTCAACCAGATTGTTTACCGGGTCTCGAGTGGGAAAGACAAGCCCAAACTCAGGGTCAAATTCGAGAAGAACGAATCCGTGCGCATCACCGAAGGGCCGTTCGCCAATTTTAACGGGGTCGTGGATGAGGTCAATGAGGATCGCGAGACCCTGAAGGTCATGGTCACAATTTTCGGACGCGCCACCCCGGTTGAACTGGAGTTTGGGCAAGTCGAAAAGGTGGCATAAGAGCACACCTGCAAAAGAATTTGGAATTCATAAAAAGGATTTAGGAAATTTATGGCAGTCAAGAAAGTTACCGGACAAGTCAAGTTGCAAATCGCGGCAGGCAAGGCCACGCCTGCGCCGCCGGTTGGTCCTGCACTGGGACAGGCGCAGGTCAACATCATGGAGTTTTGCAAGCAGTTCAACGCCAAGACTTCGGCGAAAGAGTTGGATGGGTTGATTATCCCGGTGGTGATCTCGGTCTATAGCGACCGCTCGTTCACCTTCATCACCAAGACGCCGCCGGCTTCGGTGCTGCTCAAGCGCGCGGCTGGAATAGCCAAAGGCTCAGGCACTCCGAATAAGGACAAAGTGGGCAAGGTCACAGAAAAGCAGGTTGCCGATATCGCCAAGCAGAAGATGCCGGACCTGAATGCTGCCAGCGTTGACGCCGCAATCAAGAGTGTGAAGGGAACGGCGCGCTCCATGGGAATTGATGTAGTTGCTTAAAAAAATTTAAACACCACGGCCATTTGGAACAAAAAATGAGCGGTGGAAGACTGAAAGGTCAAAAACAATGCGCAAATCAGGAAAAAACATTACCAAAGCACGCGCCGCGATTGAAAAGCGCCCTTACGCCCTGAACGAAGCGGTGCCCCTCTTACAGAAGGTCAAATATACCAAATTTGACGAGACGGTAGAGGTCACCATGCGGCTGGGGGTAGACCCCAAGCATGCAGACCAGATGGTACGCGGCACAGTAGTTCTGCCGCACGGTTTGGGTAAATCCAAAAAAGTTCTGGCCATCGTTGGAGCTGACAAATTCCAGGAAGCCCGCAATGCCGGGGCGGACTTTGTCGGCGGTGAAGACATGGTGGAAAAGATCCAGAAAGAAAACTGGAGTGATTTTGACGCCGTCATCGCCTCGCCCGACATGATGAAATCTGTGGGTAAACTGGGCAAGGTGCTCGGTCCGCGTGGTTTGATGCCCAACCCCAAGACTGGCACGGTCACTAATGACGTGACCAAGGCTGTGACCGAAATCAAGGCCGGTAAGGTCGAGTTCCGCACCGATAAAACCGCGCTGGTGCATGTGCCTGTGGGCAAGATCTCGTTCACGCCCGATAAGCTGGTGGAGAACGCCACAGTAGTGCTGACCAGTGTTATCAAGGCCAAGCCGGCTGCAGCCAAGGGCAAATACATCAAAGGCGTGACGCTTTCTTCCAGCATGGGGCCGGGAATCAAGATTGATACCTCCGCAGTGGAAGCAGCCGCAAAGGCGTAAAGATTTTGCAGCAAGATGATGTCAAAGAGATTTGAAGCGCGCACGGCGCGCTGAGCCAAGAGGAAAAGAAAATGGCCGTAACTAAAGCAAAAAAGATTGAGCAAGTTGAAAAGATGGGCGCTGACTTCAAGAAGGTGAAGAGCGCCATTGTAGGCAGCTTTGCCAAGCTGACCGTGGCGCAGGATTTTGAACTGCGTAAATCGGTGCGCTCGGTGGGTGGCCGTTATCGCGTGGTCAAGAATACACTGGCCACTCGCGCCGCCAAGGGAACAGCAATCGAAGAGGGCCTGAAGAACCTCAAAGGGGTTACTTCGGTCGTAACCACGGAAGGCGATCCGGTGGCGCTAGCCAAGGCGCTCACCAAGTACGCCAAAGATAACCCGGAGTTCACCTTCAAGGCGGGCATCGTTGAAGGCCGCGCTATTTCGATCAAAGAGATCGAAGCGTTGGCCAGCATGCCGAGCAAGGAAGAGATTTATTCCAAGCTGCTGTTCCTCATCAATGCCCCAGCGCAACGTCTGGTTACGGTTCTGAATGCCGTCGGCCGTGATGTAGCTGTGGTGCTGAATCAAGGCGTGGAAAAGAAGAAATTTAAGGAAGCCTAGGATTTTTGTAGAGACGTAACATGTTGCGTCTCTACACGGTAATTAATTTTCGCCAGGGCGGGTGGTGCGCTGTTCTGGCTACAGGTTCTGAGTCAATGAAGTTTCTTTGGCGCGCTGTCTGGAGCGCATCGGAAGCCAAAAGAACGGAAGGCTCAACAGCACAAATTCAAATTTTGGAGAAACAACATGGCTGATTTACAGCAATTGGAAGAACAAATAGTAGGGTTGAGCCTGCTTGATGCGGCCCAGCTCGTGAAAAAGCTGGAAGAGCGCTTGGGTGTCTCGGCAGCGGCAGCAGCCCCGGTAGTTGTGGCGGGCGGCGGTGCGGCGGCGGGGGCAGCGGCTGCGGCGGAAGAAAAGACCGAATTTGCCGTCGTGCTGACCAGTGCAGGCGCCAATAAGATCAATGTAATCAAGGCTGTACGTGAAGTCACCAGCCTGGGCTTGAAAGAGGCCAAGGACTTGGTGGATGGCGCTCCTAAGACCATTAAGGAAGGCGTCAACAAGGAAGAAGCCGAGACCATCAAGAAGAAGTTTACCGAAGCCGGCGCAACTGTCGAAGTAAAGTAAGGCTAAGCTTTTTGCCTACAAGGTGATTGGGGCCATTGGGGAGGTATTCCGGTGGTCCAATCCCAGCTTTGACAGAAGAAAAGACTGCTTGGTGGCCAACGCAGCTTTGAGAATTCTGTTACAATTAGTTACGACGAACTGCTGACCAGGGCGGGGCGTCCTCTCAACCGACTGGTTTTTCAAACTGCGCGTTAACAAATAAATCTCGATTGAGGCCAAGTGCTCGAAATGGCGCTTGCGGGGCAATACGTCTCCGCGAGCGTTGCTGCATTTTTAAGTCCAAACCCACAGCCGCAGAGCTGTGGTTTTTTCGCCACGACGCTGAACAGCTCGTGGCCTGATGAAGCGACTCCAGGGTTTCCCTGAGTTTAGAAGGATTTTTGACCAATGCCGATCAAGAATATTGCCTCTCGCAATCGCCTAGACTTTTCCAAAATTCCCGCGACCATTCAGATTCCTAATCTGATTGAAGTCCAGAAGCGCTCCTACGAGCGTTTTCTGCAGATGGACCGGCTGCCCAGCGAGCGCCAGGAGACCGGATTGCAATCCGTGTTTACCTCCGTGTTTCCCATTACGGACTTTCGCAATGTTTCCCAGCTTGATTTCGTGGATTACGCCATCGGCAACTGGGAGTGTAAATGCGGCCACCTGAAGGGGCTGCACCACCTGCGCACCACCTGCCGGAATTGCGGCAACACTGTAATCACCGATCCGTTCCATGCTGGCGATGTGCTCTGCAGCAATTGCGGAACCTACAACACCAACACTCCGGACTTCTGCACCAAGTGCGGCGACCCAGTCGGCCTGCAGTTGAAGTACGACGTGAACGAGTGTGAAGAGCGCGGCATGACCTATTCTGCGCCGCTGAAGGTGACCATCCGCCTCACGATTTTCGACAAAGATGCCGAAACCGGCAACCGCAGCATTCGCGACATCAAAGAGCAGGAAGTGTTCTTTGGTGACGTGCCTTTGATGACCCAAAACGGGACATTCATCATCAATGGGACAGAGCGCGTGATTGTCAGCCAGTTGCACCGTTCACCGGGCGTCTTCTTTGAGACTGCCGCGAACCGCACTTACTTCCTCGGGAAAATCATTCCTTACCGCGGCTCCTGGGTGGAGTTTGAATACGACCAGAAGAACATTCTTTACGTGCGCATTGATCGCAAGCGCAAGTTCCTGGGGACTATCTTCCTGCGCGCGCTCGGACTGCGCTCCGATGAAGATATTTTGAAGACGTTCTACACCGTAGACAAGATTGCGTTGAAGAACAAGAAGATTTACTGGACCCTGGAACCAGGCGTCGAGAAGCCTACCAGTCTTTTGGGGATGAAGCTCACGCACCGCATCGTTAACAAGAGCGGAGAAGAAATTGCGCACTCCGGCCGCAAGCTGAACCATGCTCTTCTGAAGGAAATTCAGAAGGCAAAGATTTCAGAAATTGAAGTTGATGTGGGCGATCTGGAAGGTGCATACGCTGCCGCCGATATAGTGGACACCAATACGGGCGAAGTCCTGGTTGAAGCTAACACCGAAATCACTACCGACAAGCTTTCCAAGATCGCTGAAGCGGGTGTTGCCGAAATCCAGGTGTTCTTCCCTGAGCGCGACGACGTGGGAACGGTCATCAGCACAACCCTGCGCCGCGATTCCGTCAAGACGCCGCAGGAAGCGCTGATTGAAATCTACCGCAAACTGCGTCCGGGCGATCCGCCGACTCTGGATACTGCCACAGCGTTGTTTCATGGCATGTTCTTCGATCCGCGCAAGTACGACTTCTCTCGCGTGGGCCGTTTGAAGTTCAATATCAAATTGTTCGAGAAGGCCGATGCTTCCAGCCTCGACAACCGCACGCTGGAGCCGGAAGATTTTTACGGTACGATCCGCTACCTGTTGAAGCTGCGCAAAAATATCGGCCTGGTGGATGACATTGATCACCTGGGCAATCGTCGCGTACGAGCCGTGGGCGAGTTGATGGAAAACCAGTTCCGCATCGGTCTGGTGCGCATGGAGCGCGCGATTAAAGAGAAGATGTCGGTGTATCAGGAGATGTCCACGGCCATGCCGCACGACCTGGTCAACGCCAAGCCGGTCATGGCTGCCATCCGGGAATTCTTCGGATCGTCGCAGCTCTCGCAGTTCATGGATCAGACCAATCCGCTCTCCGAGATCACGCACAAGCGGCGTCTTTCCGCGCTTGGGCCGGGTGGTTTGTCTCGTGAGCGCGCCGGGTTCGAAGTGCGCGACGTGCACCCTACGCACTACGGGCGTATTTGTCCTATCGAGACCCCGGAAGGTCCAAACATCGGGCTTATCTCTTCACTGAGCTGCTATGCCCGCATCAACGACTACGGCTTCATCGAGTCGCCTTATAGAAAGGTGAAGGCCGGACGTGTGCTCGATTTTATTACCGTTGTCAACGGCGGGGACAGCGACTACCGCGTCGGAGACGTCATTGAAAAGCACGAAGTAGAGAAGGCCAATGCCGACCTCAAGGAGCGCCGCAAGCGCCAAATCGAGAACGAGCCACATTCCTTCTATCTCTCTGCCTGGGAAGAAGACCGCCACGTCATCGCGCAGGCCAACGTAGAGTTAGATGATAAGGGCCGCATTACCAGCGAGCTGGTGAACGCCCGCAAGGCGGGTAACTTTGTGCTGGTCAGCCGCGACGAGGTGGATTTCATTGACGTCAGCCCGAAGCAGCTTGTTTCGGTGGCTGCGTCGCTGGTCCCATTCCTCGAACACGACGACGCCAACCGCGCACTCATGGGTGCGAACATGCAGCGCCAGTCGGTTCCATTGTTGCGCGCCGAAGCTCCCATTGTGGGAACGGGGATGGAAGGAGTCACCGCGCGCGATTCCGGCGCAGTTGTCCTCGCCCGCCGCAACGGAATTGTGGACTCAGTGGATTCCGAGCGCATCATCGTACGCGTGGAAGGCGAGCATCATCCGACGCAGCTCTCCCGCGAGGTGGGAAGCGATATTTATGCGCTGACCAAGTTCAAGCGCTCCAACCAGAACACCTGCATCAACCAGAAGCCGATTGTCCGTAAGGGCGACCGCGTGCTGAAAGGGCAGGTGATCGCCGACGGCCCCTGCACCGATCAGGGCGAACTGGCCCTGGGCCGCAACGTGCTTGTGGCCTTCATGCCCTGGCGCGGGTACAACTTTGAGGACGCGATCCTGATTTCGGAAAAGATGGTGAAGGAGGATTACTACACCTCCATTCACATTGAAGAGTTCGAGATCGAGGCCCGCGATACCAAGCTCGGACCGGAAGAAGTCACGCGCGATATCCCCAATGTGAGCGAGTCATCGTTGCGTGATCTCGATGAAAGCGGAGTCATTCGTATCGGCGCCAGCGTGAAGCCAGGAGACATTCTGGTAGGCAAGGTCACGCCCAAAGGCGAGACCCAGCTCACGCCGGAAGAGAAGCTGCTACGCGCCATCTTCGGCGAAAAGGCCGGCGATGTGCGTGACGCCTCTCTCACCTGCCCTCCTGGTATCGAAGGCACGGTGGTGGATGTGAAAATCTTCTCGCGCAAAGGCCAGGAAAAAGACGAGCGCGCGAAACAGATCGAAGCCACTCAAGTCGAGCGACTGGAAAAGAACCTTGCCGATGAGATCCGAATTCTCACCGACGAGCGCCTGAAACGCCTGGAAGCTTTGCTGGGCGACAAGAAAGTCGAGGCTGACCTGCACGATGAGAAGACCAACAAGCGTCTTCTGACCAAGGGTACGGTCCTCGACCGCGAGACCATCGAGCGTATTTCGACGCGCAACCTGAAGCGCATCAAGTATGCCGATAAAGACCCGCGTGTGAACGAGCAGATTGATGAAATCGAAGAGATGACCTCGCGCCAGATTGACGTTCTGCGCAAGATCGTCAAAGAGAAGGTCGAAAAGCTGCAAAAGGGCGATGAACTTCCTCCCGGCGTAATCAAGCTGGTAAAGGTTTACATCGCCATGAAGCGCAAGCTCAGCGTAGGCGACAAGATGGCCGGCCGCCACGGCAACAAGGGCGTGATCGCGCGCATTCTGCCGGAAGAGGATATGCCTTATCTGGCTGACGGAACGCCGGTTGAGATCGTCCTCAACCCGCTGGGTGTGCCCAGCCGTATGAATGTGGGACAGATACTTGAAACCCACCTGGGTTGGGCGGGTCACGAGCTCGGCCAGCGCGTCTCTGAACTTCTGGACCGCACCCGGATCAAGGTTGAAGACGTACGCCGCGAACTGAAGAAGATCTTCAAAGACAGCGCTTTTGTAGACACCATCACTGAACTCGATGATGAAGCACTTATGCGCGTGGCAGAAACCTTCGAGAAGGGAGTCTATTTCGGTTCGCCGGTGTTTGACGGAGCCCGCGAAACGGAAATCAAGTCTCTGCTCTCTGAGGCCGGTCTGCCGACATCAGGCAAAGTGGATTTGTTCGACGGCATGACCGGAGAAAAGTTCGAGCAGCCGGTGACCGTAGGCTACATCTACATGCTGAAACTCTCTCACCTGGTTGATGACAAGATTCACGCGCGCAGCATCGGTCCGTACTCGCTGATCACCCAGCAGCCGCTGGGTGGTAAAGCGCAGTTCGGCGGACAGCGCTTCGGAGAAATGGAAGTCTGGGCGCTGGAAGCTTACGGCGCTGCCTACATCTTGCAGGAGCTGCTGACAGCGAAGTCTGACGACGTTTATGGCCGCACCAAGATTTACGAGGCCATCGTCAAGGGCGAAGCTGCCATTGAGCCCGGCGTTCCGGAATCGTTCAACGTTCTGGTCCGCGAACTCCAATCGCTCTGTCTCGATGTTGAGTTAATCAAGGTGGAAGGCGGCAAGAAGCAGATTGTGGCCGCCGCCGCCGACTAAAAGACAAGTTGCCGGAAGCCAGTTGCCAGTAGCCAGTTGTGGCTGGCTTCCAAATTTCAATTGCATTGAGCCTGCAAAACGCTCCGACGCTGCAGGCAAGAAAACTGGCAACCGGCCACTCATAACTGGCCACTGATTTTCGGAGCCGTTCGTGGTGCACGCAGACGCCACATGGAGGAACCCTTGTACCGTTCGAGCCCATTCGATCTCGGAAACCCGGTCAGTGATTTTGACGCTATCCGCATTAGCTTGGCATCTCCGGAAAAGATCCGGAGCTGGTCCCATGGTGAGGTCACCAAGCCTGAGACCATCAACTACCGTACCTTCAAGCCGGAACGTGACGGTTTGTTCTGTGCCCGCATCTTTGGTCCGGTCGCCGACTGGGAGTGTCTGTGCGGCAAATATAAGCGCATGAAGCACCGCGGCGTCATCTGCGACAAGTGCGGTGTTGAAGTTACGCTCTCCAAGGTGCGGCGTGAGCGCCTGGGACACATCGAGCTGGCCTCGCCCTGCTCGCACGTATGGTTTTTCAAGGGACTTCCTTCGCGCATCGGCCACATTCTGGATATCTCGCTGCGCGAGCTAGAGTCCATTCTCTATTTTGAAGCCTATGTCGTTGTTGATCCCGGCGACGCCCCGGTGAAGGACTACGAGGTCATTAAAGACGAGCAGCACTTCCGCGAGCTCGACCAGCAGTACCGCGCCACCGGCTTCAAGGCCATGATGGGCGCTGAAGCTATCAAAGAACTGCTCAAGCGCGTTAACACAGATGAGTTGTCGCTGGAGCTGCGCGAGAAGATGAAGCACGAGAGCTCGCTGCAGAAGCGCCTCAAGTATGCCAAGCGGCTGAAAGTCGTGGAAGCCTTCCGCAGAAGCGGTAACAAGCCCAATTGGATGATCCTGGATGTAATTCCGGTCATTCCGCCTGAGCTGCGCCCGCTGGTGCCGCTCGATGGCGGACGCTTTGCGACTTCAGATTTGAACGATCTGTATCGCCGCGTGATCAACCGCAACAACCGCTTGAAGAAGCTGATGGACCTGCACGCTCCTGAGGTCATCGTGCGCAACGAAAAGCGCATGTTGCAGGAAGCCGTGGACGCGCTCTTCGACAACGGCCGCCGTGGACGTGTACTGCGCGGCGCCAACAATCGTCCGCTCAAGTCGCTCAGCGATACGCTGAAGGGAAAGCAAGGACGCTTCCGCCAGAACCTGCTGGGCAAGCGTGTGGATTACTCCGGTCGTTCGGTCATCGTGGTAGGTCCGGAGCTCAAACTGCATCAGTGCGGCCTGCCCAAGAAGATGGCGCTCGAGCTATTCAAGCCGTTTATCTATCACCGGCTAGAGCAGACCGGGCAGTGCACCACCATCAAACAGGCCAAGGAAATGGTGGAGCAGCAAGAGCCCATTGTATGGGACATTCTGGAAGAGGTCATCAAGGACCATCCCGTGCTGTTGAACCGCGCCCCCACCCTGCACCGTCTTGGCATTCAGGCCTTTGAGCCCGTGCTGGTGGAAGGTAAGGCCATCAAGATCCATCCGCTGGTTTGCACCGCTTTCAACGCCGATTTCGACGGCGACCAGATGGCTGTGCACATCCCGCTTTCGCCCGAAGCGCAAGTGGAAGCCAGCGTGTTGATGCTCTCTTCCCACAACATTCTTTCTCCCGCGTCGGGCCAGCCCATCACGGTGCCCACGCAGGATATGGTGCTGGGACTTTACTACCTGACCAAAGAGCGCAAGGGCGCCAAGGGTGAAGGCCGGGCTTTCGCCAATATTGATGAAGTGCTGCTCGCGCTCGATTCCGGTGAGGTGGAGACGCTAACCCCGATTCGTCTGCGGTACAGCGGCGAGGTCATTGACCTTACCGCGGCCTACGACGATCAGGATGTCTTGCACACCGAACCCAAAAAAGTCGAGCGCCAGTTGCTGAATACCACCGTAGGCCGCGTGATCCTGAACGACGAGCTTCCTGACGCGATGCCGTTTATCAACGGGCTGCTGAAGAAAAAGGGCATCGGGCAGCTCGTGAACTATTGCTACCTGCGCTTTGGTCTCGAGACCACTGTCAAGATGCTCGACCAGGTCAAGCAGCTTGGCTTCCGCTCCGCTACTCGCGCCGGTCTTTCCATCGGAATTGATGACATGGTCATTCCCGATGACAAGGCCACGCTGGTCAGTCGCGCCGAAAAAGAAGTCATCAGCGTGCAACAGCAATACCTGGATGGCGCCATCACCTTCGGCGAGCGCTACAACAAAGTTGTAGAAATCTGGTCGAAGATCACGGAAAAAGTTGCCGATGAAATGTTCGATGCCATGAAGCAGCAGGACAAGGCCGGCAACCTGAATCCGATTTACGTCATGGCCGACTCCGGCGCCCGCGGATCGAAACAACAGATTCGCCAGCTCTCCGGCATGCGCGGTCTGATGGCCAAGCCGTCAGGTGAAATCATCGAAACGCCAATCACGGCAAACTTCCGCGAGGGGTTGACGGTGTTGCAGTACTTCATCTCCACGCACGGAGCGCGCAAAGGTCTGGCAGATACGGCGCTTAAGACAGCCGACTCCGGTTATCTGACCCGCCGTCTGGTAGACGTGGCCCAGGACGTGATCATCAGCGAGGGCGATTGCGGCACGCTGGATGGCATTTATGTCGGCTCCATCGTTGAAGCCGGCGACATCATCGAGCCGCTGCGTGACCGTATTATTGGACGCGTTTCGCTGGAGAAGATCAAGGATTACGAGGGCAACGTCATCGTTGACGTCAATCAAGATATCAACGAAGAACTGGCTTCCGCGATCCAGGCTGCCGGCATCGAGCGCGTTAAGATCCGCTCGGTGTTGACCTGCGAATCCAAGCGCGGCGTATGCGTCAGTTGCTACGGACGCAACCTCGCCTCAGGACGCCTGGTCGAGCTGGGTGAGGCCGTAGGCGTGATTGCAGCCCAATCTATCGGTGAGCCGGGAACGCAGCTTACTATGCGTACCTTCCACATCGGTGGAACCGCATCGCGTGTCTCCGAGCAGTCGCGTCTCGAGGCAAAAAACGCCGGTATGGTGCGCTTTGTCGGTTTGCAGACCGTCCGCTCCAAGGCAGGCGATCTGGTGGTGATGAACCGCGCCGGCTCCATCACGGTTTTAGACGAAAAGGGCCGGGAAAAAGAACGCTACGCCGTGGTATACGGCGCAAAAATCAAAGTCGAAGACGGTGCCCAAGTCACACTCGGCCAGGCCATGGTGGAGTGGGACCCATACACCTTCGCTATCCTGACCGAAATCGGCGGACAAGTGCAATACAAAGACTTGCAGGAAGGCTTGACCCTGCACGAAGAAGTGGATGAAGTCACCGGACTTTCACGCCACGTGGTCACCGAGTCGCCCGATGAGAAGCGCCAGCCGGCGATCCTCATTAAGGGCAAGAGCACGCGCCGTTATCTCATGCCGTCGCGCGCCCACCTCATGATCAACGACGGAGACACCGTGCATCCTGGCGATGTGCTGGCCAAGATTCCGCGTGAAACCACCAAGACCAAGGACATCACGGGCGGTCTGCCGCGCGTGGTGGAACTGTTTGAAGCTCGCAAGCCGCGTGAGACGGCTGTCATCAGCGAAATTGACGGTGCGGTGAAGTTCGGCGAGGTCGCCAAAGGACAGCGCAAGATCTTCGTCATCAGTGACACGGGAACGGAAAAAGAGTACTCCGTGCCCCGCGGCGTGCACATCAACGTGCAGGAAGGCGAGCGCGTGAAGGCCGGCGAGCCGTTGATGGATGGCCCGCTCAACCCGCACGACATCCTTGCCGTACTGGGTGAGAAGGAGCTGCAGGCCTACCTGGTGAACGAAATCCAGGAGGTCTACCGCCTGCAGGGCGTCAACATCAGCGACAAGCATATTGAGGTGATTGTCCGCCAGATGATGCGCTGGGTGAAGGTCGAGGACGTGGGCGATACCACCTTCCTGCTCGAGCAGCAGGTGGATAAGTTCCACTTCCGCGAAGAGAACGATCGCGTGATTGCCAACGGCGGCAAACCGGCAACAGGCCGTCCGCTGCTGCTGGGCATCACCAAGGCCTCGCTCTCTACCGATTCGTTCATCTCTGCCGCCTCCTTCCAGGAGACGACGCGCGTGCTGACCGAAGCCTCCATCAACGGAGCGGTAGATCACCTGCGCGGGCTGAAGGAGAACGTAATCGTTGGCCGCCTCATCCCGGCCGGCACCGGCATGGAGCATTATCGCAACGTGCGTCTGGCGCCGGAGTTGGAAGAAGCTGCCGCCAAGGTGCAGGAAGAGGTCTCACAGGCCTACCAGGAGGCCGAGCGTCAGCTCGAACTCATGCGTCAGGAAGGCGAGACCGAAGAGCTAACAGCAGAATAGTTGTTGCAGAGAGGTCTTTTTTGGCAATGCCGCGCCTTCTTTATAAGGGGTCGCGGCATTGCTGTCTGGCCGACGACGCCTGCTGATCGCACTTGCGCGCTTGATGAAGTTGAGTTTCCAAAATTCATTCGTAAGTGCTTTTACCGCTGCTCACTAGATAACTTGTTGATTCCAAAGCGCCGTCTTAATGAGGTGAGGCTGGGAGGATCAACACTAGCCACCAAGGTTGGCTGACTGGTACTCTTAACAGCTTATGCTTCGCTTTCTGCGACTCTTTCGTTTGGCATTGTGGCGCGGTTTTGAGCATGACGTGTTCACCTCGGCGCGGTCAGCGGCCTACTATTCGATTCTGACGCTGTTTCCTGCCCTGATGGTGTTGGCATCTGTTTTGACGGCATCGCATCGAAGCGTCGAATTTGTTCAGGAAATTGGCGAAGCGCTGAATGCCATTATGCCGCCCGGCGCGAAACAGGCAGTTCGTTCATATTTTGAGAACCCGGAGGCGCGTCCGCTCAGCACCCTGGTTTCTGCCACAGCTATCATGCTCTTCGCAGCTTCGGGAGTGGTGGTTTCATGGATGGATGGTTTTGTGCGTGCCTACCGCATGGAGCACTGCTGGAACCCCTTTAAAGAGCGCTGGATCGCGTTTCTCCTCGTGCTGGCTTCCTTTGTTCCCATGACCATGGCGACGCTTTCTGCGGCCTTTGGCAGCGAGATCGAAAAATGGGGGATTCTGCACAGCAGCGGCCAGTTGACGCCGCTGATTCTGATGTTATCGTCGCTGTTGCGCTGGCTTATTTCCATGCTCACCAGCGTGGCTGTTTTGGCGTTGATCTACCATTTTGGATTGCCCCGCTGGCAACCCTGGTACCGTGTTTTACCGGGGGCAGCCCTGGCTACGGTCCTCTGGCTGACAGCAACCGAAATTTTTGGCTGGTATGTAATCAATTATGCTGACTATAACCAGATCTATGGGCCGCTGGGTGTGGCCATCGCACTGCTTGTCTGGCTCTATATAATCTCTTTTATCGTACTGATTGGAGCTGAGTTCAACGCGCTCATCTACCCGCGCACTATAGTGGCCCCGCCGGTGGAAGATGCCAAAGCGGCAGAGCCCGCAGTTCAATCCCGCTGAAGAAAACGAATAAACTAATAAACTAAGGAAACGAATGTGACAACCGTTCCACCGCTGGATATCAAGGACATGGATGAAGTGCAAGAGCACGATCACGAACCAGTCTCGCCTGTGCGTGATAGTAAGCGCCGTGCCAAGATCGTATGTACCATTGGCCCTGCGAGCAGTTCCGAAGCCGTGCTGCGCGATCTCATGCGTATGGGCATGGATGTTGCCCGCCTGAACTTCTCGCATGGCGGCTATCCGGACCATGCCAAGCGTATTGAGCTGCTCCGCCGCGTGGCCGAAAAAGAAGGCCGCAGCATCTGCATCCTGCAAGACCTGCAGGGGCCCAAGATTCGCACCGGCAGGCTCAAATCCCGCATGCCGGTTGCGCTCAAGGCCGGTTCAAGGGTGGTGATTACCCCCCGTGACGTGCTGGGAACGCCTTCCTTGATTTCCACCACTTTCCAGACCCTGGCGCACGACGTTGAACCGGGTGCACGCATTCTGCTATGCGACGGGCTGATCGAGCTACGCGTGCGCGCCATTCACGGCGACGACGTGGAGTGTGAGGTCATCAACGGCGGTTTGCTGGGCGAGCACAAGGGCATCAACCTTCCCGGGCGCGTGCTCAGCGTGCCTTCCCTGACGGAAAAAGATGAGCAGGACCTGGCCTTTGGCATCAAGCACGCCGTAGACGCAGTTGCGGTTTCTTTTATCCGCACCGCCGATGACGTGCGGGCTGTCAAGCGCCAGTTGGCGATGCACAACTCCGACATGCCCGTGATTGCCAAGCTGGAAAAACCGCAGGCCATCGAGCATCTGGAAGAAATTTTCGATGTAGCGGAAGGGGTTATGGTGGCGCGTGGCGACTTAGGTGTGGAGATGCCGCCAGAAAAGGTGCCGATTATCCAGAAGCACATCATCCGGCGTGCCCTGGCATGGCGCAAGCCGGTGATTACGGCCACGCAGATGCTGGAGTCCATGATTGAAAATCCGCGCCCCACCCGCGCCGAAGCCAGCGACGTGGCCAATGCCATCTTCGACGGCACCGACGCCGTGATGCTCTCGGCGGAAACCGCCAGCGGCAAATATCCGCGCGAGGCCGTGGCCATCATGTCGCGGATTGTGCTCGAGGCCGAAAGCAATATGGGTGAGACCGTGATCCGCCGCCGCCACAATACGCATCAGCTCTCGATTGCGGAAACCATTTGCGAATCGGTGGCGCATGCTGCGCTTGATCTTGATATGCGCGCCATCTCCGTGTATACGGAAAGCGGCAATACGGCGCGACTCATCTCCAAATATCGGCCCAAGTGTTTGATCTACGGCTTCTCCCACATACCCCGCGTCTGTAATCGCCAGAATATGCTCTGGGGAGTCTATCCGGTAGCCTGCGGAAGAATTCCTTCGGCGGAAGACATGGTGCTCTACGCCGAACGCGAACTCTTACGATCAAACGCAGTTGCGCCAGGTGATGTCATGGGGGTCGTAGCCGGCACCCAGAGATTTTCCGGTTCAACTAACTTCATGCGGCTGCATGTAGTCGGGGCCAGCGATGCCCAGGATTTCCATCGTCCGCGCAGCAAACAACGCCGCAAACCCGCGCGTATCCACGCTGCACAGGAGCGCCGAAAGCGATAGGGAAGAGAGGGTGGGTCAAATCCTTCAATTCCTTAAGCTTAGATTCTTGTTGCGGAAACGCTAATTAATCCAAGGCTTCTTGCTGTCATCTTCTTCGCGGCGGCGGCCTTCTGCAGACTCTGGATCAATGTAGTTGCCGTGCTCGTCAAAGTACACTTGGCGGTCGTGCTTGCGCATGTAAACTTCAAACTTGCGGGCGGCACGGCGGCGCTTCCAGCGGTAGTAAGCGTCGCGCCAGCGGGCGAGGAAAGATGGTTTCTTGCCGGGGGTAGGTTCATCAAAAGCCCGGTCGGAGAGCCCACGTCCGACATATACGGCAGGAGCAGATCTTCGTCTGGAAAGACTGCGGTCCATGAATTTGACGTAAAGCACGGCGTAGATAAGTCCGCCGAAAGCTGAGCCCAAGTTCAAGATTCCAGCCATCTCGGTAAATGAGAGAACCAAATCCACAACAATGGCAATCCATACCAGATATTTGGCTTTGATCATGAACGGGAACGGAATCATCATGAATTCCATGTCCGCCCACAAGATTCCAATAACTCCCAACATGCCCAGGATGGCGCCATTAGCGCCCATGAAGGGCATCTTGAAACCCAGGGGAATTTTGAGGGCATAGACCAGCACTGTGGAGCCCACTCCTCCCGCCAGGGCGCAGGTAAGATAGAAAATCAAAAAACGCCGTGTTCCCCACACGGACTCAAGAAAAGATCCTAAGAACCAGATGCCCAGCAGCACACCAATAATATTGAGTACGCCAACATGGATGAATGCATACGTTACAAATTGCCATACAAACCCGTGCACTGCGTCCTTGGGCCACAGAGCAAGAAAGTTGAATACGACCCCCACAATCGGCATGGTTGGAGCAGAAAGACTGAAAAGTTCAAGCAGCAGGAAAACCCCAAGGTTAATGGCAAGCAGCCACACCACACCACGAGTAAATGGGGGCAAGGAGAGGGTCATTCCACCCGTCGTCGTACTCGGAGGCCGGTATTTTCGCTGTACCATAAACTTTATCTTTCTGGAGTGGGAACCACCGGTAAACTCTTGTGTCCCTGGTTGTCCACGGCGCGCACGGCAAAGATTACATTGTCCTTCGAGATAGCAACGTTTGCAAGGCTGCGCGCGTTTTTCCCATACTCCGCGTTAAAGAGCTTTGATTGATCCCTGGGAACTATGTTCCAGGCGCTTGCGTCGGTTTCCCTCCACAGGATTTCATATTCAACATTGCCGTCGGCCGAAGGGATCCAAGCCAGCACAGTATTATTTTCCAGCTCCTTGGTTTCAATCTTTACGTCCTGAGGCGGCGCTGGGGCCAAAGCCAGTGACGCCAGCGTAGCTGCATTGAGCCGTGCCACATTGGCCACATAGTCGAAATTCACAAACTTTGGCAAATCACCATATTCGATGCCATTTTCCGTGCGCACGTTCTGGTGCTGATGGTGAAAATCTTCACGCCATTCTGTGAATCGAACTGCGGCGAAGCCCTCTTCATTAAATGAAGTGTGATCGCCCCCTCGCAGGTAACGGTCGCGGCGGTAGATGAGGGTCGGAGCAAAGGAGTATGGCGAGAGATAAGCATTGCCTACCTCGGTGATGTAGCGCGCCAGCTCGCGTGAGGGCGAGTCATTTTCCCCTCCTAGGGCTCGAATCAAGCGCAATTCCGCCTCATTAGCAGCGGCAGGAACACCTTCCGAAAAGACACGCACAGTCTTCGAATTTTGGTAAGGGTTTTTGTCTCCTCCAACAATGTCGTTGTTCAAGACCGCTTCAATTTGCCACTCTTTCTGCCGGGCCATTTGTGCGAAGTGCTTGCTGCCGTAGAGCCCTTGCTCTTCTCCTGCAACGGTCAGAAAAATAATCGTTCCGGGGAACTTAAGCTTGCTGAGAACTCGCGCGCATTCCAGCGAAACCGCCGCACCGCTGCCGTCATCGTTGGCGCCCGGAGCGGCATCGGTCGTGTTCAGTGTGTCGCTGTTACGGGAATCGTAGTGGCCGGTCACCAGCACTATGCGATTGGCGCTCTCCGGATCGCTTCCCCGCAAAACCGCATAAACGTTGGAAAGCTCGGTCGGTTGCGGGACCCGCTCAGAAACCGGCTGGGTAAAGGTATCAAGCTGCACGTCGAGACAATCCCCGCAATCTTTCGAGTAGCGCTCGAACTCACTTTTAATCCAGTCGCGGGCGGCATAAATGCCGTGACCGCTCGCCGCCGGTTGCGTGGAAGAGAGAGTGCTACGATTGCCGAAGCTAACCAGCGTCTCAATAGTCTGCTGAATTCGGGTCGCTGAGATGCTCTTCAAAGCCTGGGCGATGGTGGCATCAGACTGTATTTTGGCCTGTGCGGCGACTGTTGTCCCTTTGGCCTTTGTAGTGTGAGAAGATTTTGCAGTGGGCTGAGAAGATTTCGTGGCGGAAGGGTTTTCGGCGGCGGCTCCCAGGCATAGGGTCATCAGAAAAACAATAGGCAGAAAAAATTGCTTGCCAGTCATAGAAGAATTCCTTATTAATTTACGAGTAATGCCCCCAGCCCTCTTGACGCTGGTGCACATAAGATTCTAAATATAAATAGGGACTTTGAAAGAAAGAATGAGGAAAAAACCAAATGGTGCTGTGTCCTGAATGTGAATCCGACCTCGATATTGCCGAAGACGAAGTAGATGAAGGCGACATCGTCTCCTGCGGCGAGTGCGGCACAGATTTTGAAGTAGTGACCATCAATCCACTCGAACTAAACCGTGTTGTTGAGGAAGAAGAGGAAGAAGACGAAGACGAGGAAGAAGAAGAGGAAGATGAATACTAATTCCTCCGGCGCGCTTTCGTGGCTGCTTTCTGCTCGGGCGGTTTTGCTTATCGCAGCTCTTATGTCAGCATATCTTCCGCAGACGCTGGCGGGACAGTCCGGCTCGCATTCCCGTTCTAAAGAAAAGCCCTATGCGCTGATCTATGGCACCGTCTATGGCCCCGATAACCGCGGTCTTTACGGCGTGAAAGTCAAGATCCGGCGCGCCGATGAGAAAAAGGCCAAATGGGAGCTGTATTCCGACCAGCGGGGTGAATTTGCTCAGCGTGTTCCGGCGGGCGAAGCCGACTACATCGTATGGGCGGACGTGAAGACGCACAAAGGCGCGCCTCCACCGGATGTAAAAGTTCATATCGAAAATGATGAACGCCAGGATATCGGCCTGCATCTAACTGAGTAATAGGCATACGTGAGAGACTAAGAAGTGTGGCGGGGCTTAATTTTTTGGCAGACGATGTGAGCCCACAAGGAGGTACACAATGTCGAATACGAAACGGTTTATCGCATTTTTTGCTTTAGTGTTGGCAGGTGAACTGGCCTACGGCTTCCAGTACAGTATTGGCGGCGGTAATAGCGCGAATCAGGGAACCATGGCGCCTGAAGCTCCAAAGAAGGCGCCGACCGTGCGCTCTGTAACCGGTGTAGTTCTCGACCAGAACGATAACACGATTCCTCATGCGATTGTGTACTTGAAAAACAACAAGACTCTTGCTGTAAAAACTTCGATTACCAACGACAATGGAAGCTATCAATTTACCGGTCTTGTGCCCAATCAGGACTACGAGCTTTATGCGGGGCTCAACGGAAGCAAAGGCCCCACCAAAACTCTGAGTGGGTTCGATTCACGCGAAAAAACTACACTTAATTTACACATAGATCAAAAACCAAAAGAACCACAAGAATCAAAATCAAAGTAGGATGGCGTAGTTTTCATTTTTCGTTGCAACCCTAAGTTATGCCTGAAGCCTGTTTAAAAAAACAAAAGCCGCGGACGACTCCGCGGCTTTATCCATTGCCAAAAAGTGTTAATTCTGGTCGTTGCTGGCTCGCTTGAGTGACATGATCTCGCCCAGTGTGGTTGTTCCGCCGGAAGAACTGGAAACCGGTTGCTTATAGGCTTCCACATCGGCACGGCTGGCTTCCTCACCTATTCCACGCAAGCTCAACCCGACTTTCTTTTCTTCAGGATTCATCTTCACGATCTTGAAATCGTATTCCTGGCCGGGCTCCAGCTTAATGGATGAGCCGTGCTCATCCACCGCCTCGGAGTTATGGCAAAGCGCTTCCACGCCCTCTGAAATCTGCACAAAGGCGCCGAATTGGGCTGTGCGCAACACCTTGCCGTGCACCACATCGCCAATTTTATGAGTGTCGAAGAAGCTCTGCCAGGCATCGGGCTGCAACTGCTTGATGCCAAGAGAGAGGCGCCGGTGTTCGGGTTCGATGGCCAGCACCACGGCTTTCACCTTTTCACCTTTTTTCAGAACTTCGGAAGGATGTTTCACGCGCTTGGTCCAGCTCATATTGCTCACGTGGACCAACCCGTCAATTCCTTCTTCGACCTCCACAAAAGCGCCAAACTCGGTGAGGTTCCGAACTTTACCTTCAACCACCATCCCAGTGGGATACTTCTCGTGGAGAGTGTCCCAGGGGTTGGTTTCGAGCTGCTTGAGGCCAAGCGAAATACGCCGTTCGGCAGGATTCACATTCAGCACCACGGTTTCAACCTGATCGTTGACTTTAACGATCTTTGAGGGGTGCTTCATGCGCTTCGACCAGCTCATCTCGCTTACATGGATCAAGCCTTCGATTCCCTGTTCCAGTTCTACGAAAGCGCCGTAATCGGTGACGCTGATGACGCGTCCTTTTACATGGGCTCCGACGGGATAACGTTCGGCCGCGTCGAGCCAGGGGTCGGGCGTGAGTTGCTTGAAGCCCAACGATACCCGTTGCTTGTCTTTATCGAATTTCAGGACTTTGACGTGGATCTCGTCACCAACATGCACCAGGTCGCGAGGATGCGTAAGGCGTCCCCATGACATATCGGTGATATGCAGCAGACCGTCAATGCCGCCCAAGTCCACAAACGCGCCGTAATCAGTCAGGTTCTTCACCGTGCCAGTTAGGTCCGCTCCTTCGTACAGCTTTTCGAGCGTCTGGGAGCGCTGCTCAGCCACAATTTCGTCGAGGATCGCCTTCCGTGAGACCACAATGTTGCCACGCTTGCGGTTTAACTTGATCACGCGAACCTCGAGTTCCTGCCCTTTCATGGCATCGAGGTTGTGCGCTGGCTTCACGTCTACTTGCGAGCCGGGAAGGAATGCGAGCGCGCCGCCCAAATCCACCGAGAGCCCACCCTTGACGCGTTCTACGATGCGTCCCTTGACGGTGGTCTTCTCGTCGTAGGCCTTTTCGATCGCCTCCATGGATTGCAGGCGCTGGGCCTTCACATGCGAGAGCTTGGGATATCCCTCTTCGGTCTCTCCATGCTCCATCATGACGGCAATCTCGTCGCCGGGCTTGAACTTGGGGTTGCCCTCGTGGTCCGTTATCTCCGCGAGAGGGACCATGCCTTCGGACTTGCCGCCAATATCCACGACAAGGTAAGTGGAGGTGAGTTTGAGCACAGTGCCGGTGAGAACTTTGTTCTCCATCGCGGCCATGGCTTCGGTTTGGGCTGCTTCAAAATTTTCTAAAACGGTTGCGAAATCTTCCATGTT
The DNA here is from genome assembly GCA_035487355.1 of Terriglobales bacterium. NCBI lineage: Bacteria > Pseudomonadati > Acidobacteriota > Terriglobia > Terriglobales > Terriglobales bacterium. Next base: position 21,552 of record DATHMF010000022.1, read on the forward strand.
GGTTTCTTGTTTGTCACCGGGAGCGCCGGGAAGCTTTTGGCTGCCGGTGTGCCGGAGGTTTTCAAAATGATGATCGCTTGCGATATTCCCGCCCTGTGTCGCATCGTTGGCAGATTCTTCACTCGAACGGGCCAGACTGGTGCCCTGCTCTTCCGCAGGTTGCTCGTAAGACGCGGGTTCGGTTGTGCGGGATGGACTCTCTTCGAACGCGTGATCTACAAAAATCATGCTGCCATCTGCCTTTCCAGGAAATAGAAACCCCTGGAATCAGAAATCGAGACGACGGCTGGTAAATGCTTCTGCAGGTGTGAACGTGCCTGTTTCGAGCGTGCTAGTGGATTCCCAGCGGCCGGAATCTTGCACTGAGGACCCCATTGCAAGACTCTTCGACTATAACAATCCTGTGCAAAGGGTGTCAAACCTCCTGCTGCACTTTCTGCGATGCAACCACTTGCTTTATCTCCATTTCTGTAGTTTCGCAAAATGTGCCATCTCGAGCAACGCCGTACCGTAATAAGGTGAGCGCAGCCAGGGCAGTTAGCGAGGACCAGCCAGACTCGCATGGGCCGCCAAGCCCTTAGAGCACCGGGTGAGCGAAAATATGAGCGCCGGGCAGCGCGAGCGAAGCGCGAGGGCGCAGCAGCGAAGCGTTGCGGAGCCCTTAGATTTTGGATGGGGTGAGCGAGAAGCGAGCGCCGGGCAGCGCGAGCGAAGCGCGAGGGCGCAGCAGCGAAGCGTTGCGGAGCCCTTAGATCAAAGACAAAAAAGCTGTGACGCCATTGCGGCATCACAGCATTCGGAGTCAACAGTATGGAGCTAACCAAAATTAGGGTGAATAGTAACGAACGTAAGCAAAAAGAAAATTAAAACTGTGTGAATTCATCGTTAAAATGACCAATGGCTAAATTTGCGGTATTTCCCTTGCGTGTATGGAACAACCTTTAAAGTCGCTCAGCAGGAAAATTCCTGGCCCTGATGAACTTCGGCGTTATGGCCGAAGCCGCCGTGAGGTCGCGAGTCGTTCCGCTCTGGGAGAATGGAACAGTAAGCGCCGGCGCTTTGATCCGATTGAATTGATCATAGCTGCCAATCGTGGTCGGGTTCCCAGACTCGTTCCTGTCAAGATTGGGCGCATGGCCGCCTCGCCCTTTGGGTTTTTTCGGGGAAATGTCCCACTCATGGCCGCTGATCTGGCCACCTTGCCCACCAGCGGACTGATCACACAAATCTGCGGAGACGCCCACGTCCGCAATCTCGGGGCTTATGCCGCTCCCGATGGCGAGTTAATTTTCGATATCAACGATTTCGATGAAACCATTCGTGGACCCTGGGAGTGGGACATAAAACGTATGGCGGCAAGTGTGGTGCTTGCCGGCAGAGAGGCTGGCTGCTCTGAAGAGCGCTGTAAAGAAGGAGTGCTTCTGTTGATGCAATCCTATCGCACGTCGGTCTCAAAATTTTCGAATATGACGTTCATTGATCTGGAACGTTTTCATGTGAAGCGTCATTTGCGCCTGGCACCAATCGCGGAGGTTCTCCAGAAGGCCCGCCACGCAACCCCTTTAGAGACTCTGGAAAAATATACGCGCCAGACAAAAAACCGCCTTCCGGCTTTCATTGAATCCAAGCCCTTGCTCATGCATGTCCCTAGGCGCATAGTGCGTCAGGTGCTTGCCGCGCTTCAGAGCTATCGCGAGACTCTTTCGAGTGAGCGCCAGAAGCTGCTCGACCAGTATTCTCCCGTGGATGTCACGTTCAAAGTAGTAGGAACAGGAAGCGTGGGAACACGCGACTACGTCGTGCTTCTGTTCGGCAACGGATTCAAGGATCCTTTGTTCTTGCAAATAAAAGAGGAGCCGCCTACCGCCTATGCGCGCTATGTGAAAGAGATCGAGAATTTTCTAAATGAGGGCCGCCGAGTGGTGGAAGGCCAGCGTCGTATGCAAACCCAGTGCGATCCGCTCCTGGGCTGGACTGCCATCGAAGGCCGCGACTACCTGGTTCGACAGCTCAATGATCATAAGGCCGGCATTGAGATGGAGGAGTTGAAAGGACAGGGGCTGACGGATTATGTCCGGGTATGCGGCGAACTGCTGGCCAAAGGACATTCCCGCGCAGGCAACCCAGCAGCCTTAACCGGATATCTTGGTTCCAGCGACAAGATCGATAAGGCTATTACAAAATTTGCCTTTTCCTATGCCGACCAAGCTTGCCGTGATCATACGCAGCTTAAAACCATGATCAAAGCCGGAAAAATTCAAGCGTCAAAGGAATAAGCACTAATCAAAAATATTTGGTTTTTCGAACCTGCGACCAAGGGATTATGAGAACTCTGTTCTACACAAATATAACCTTGTGCTGTCTTCTCAGCCAACCATAAACAGTGGTCACCGCTATTTGTGAGAGTACATTAAATATTGCAGGATAAGTTGTCAATAACATAATTTGTAATACTTTCTTTAGTTTGCATAATTTCAAGTGACATTTTCCAAACATTTTAGAAAAATTATGTTCCTCAGGAGCTGATTTTATCTGTAAAAAGTTCGAGGTGCGACTGCTCATGGCGCGCTTGAGCCGCCTAAGAGCAAAAAGACCAGTGTTGTAATGAATCCAGCACTATCAAATATTTTTAGAAACGGATGCGGCAAATACTCTGTTTACCTGCTGTTACGCCGACCTGACCTACGGCGGTCTTCGCACTCACGGGCCAGTACCAGTCGAATTAATGGTCTGTTCAGTGCCCATTGGGCCTCATTCGGAGGCCAGCTAAAACAATGAGGGGTGCGGCTAACTTTTCTGGCTCTCCAATTTCCCTGCGGTTCGAACATCGAGACTGCTTCGTGGAATTTTAGGCCCCCGAAGTGGAAATCGGAGGCCTTGTGTAAGAGTTGAGGGGATATGTTGGCATTCTAATCGCACAGCCAGAGCTTTGCAGCAACTGTTTTGCAAAATCGAAGGCGCGGTAATTCCATTATGGGAAAGAATCCTATCTGGAAATCTTTTTGTTAGTTACCCTATGAGTACTGTTTTTAGCCAGGTTTTATTTCTTCTTCGTGATTATTCCTTTTTGACAAGCAAAGCTCGCACTTTCCCCTCCAGACGTTTACATGGACTGCGCCCAGGGAGGCGCCGCTCCTATTCTGGTGGGCTTTTTCTGCGCGGCCGCGACCGCGTAGCGCCGCTTTACGATCTCGCCAATCTGCACGTAATGGCGCGTCATTTTCTCGCTGATGTGGCCGGCGTAGGACTTCATGATCTCTATCGGCGTGCCAGCCTCAGCGTAGCGGGTAAGTGCGGTGTGACGCAGGGCGTTGATCTGGAACCAGGGGAAGCCGGCAGATGAGCGCACTTCGTTCCACGGTTTTACCAAGCCCCAATCGCTGACCGGGCGAGTTGGATCCCACATATTTGTGATGAGGCGCATAGGGAAAAGGTAGTGCTGCGGATCACGAGTACCGAGAACGCGGGCACGCTCGATGAGCTGTGCTATTGCCCACTGGCCATCCTCTAGCAGGGGGACGCTGCGCACGCGGTATTTGTTCTTCCCCCAGCGAACATAGATCATGGCATCGCCACGGGAGACATCGCCCAAGCGCAGTCCGCGCATCTCATAGCTTGAAGACGTGGTATTAAGAACGATGAGCGCATAACAATATATGACCCGCCAGCGCTCCTGGCTGGATGCAACGGAAAGAAAGTGCTCCTGCTCTTCGGGGGAAAGTGCCCGCGGAATCTCGCCTTCTTCGTATTGCAGCGGCTCATAGGCTTCTTCCAACTCCAGCGACCAGGACTCGCCGCGCTTTAAGACTTGTATCAGCAGGCCAAGCTCCTGGTTGATCTTGTTAGGGCCAGCATGGGGTGCGCGTGTGGCCTGATATTTGCGCAGATGACCGGCATTGATTTCACCGATAGAAATGCAACCAAAAAACTGATTCAACGAACGGATGTACTGGGCATAACTCCTCAGGGTACGCTCGCTAACATAACGATGACGGCGCCGAGTCCCGTGGGGGGCGGCAGGACCATCGAATTTGCGAGACTGAAGCCAGATTTCGGCGGCGGTGGCAAAAGATTCATCGGGGGTAATGGCAAATTGCATAACAGCCTTCTTTCTGGATTCGCACGCTGGACCATGGCAGCAATGCGCGCGTGGGAATCAGCGGAAGATTGAATTGTAGATTCGCCTTTTGTTCGCTGTCAATAATTATAGTTATCTTGTTTTCAATGATATAAGCTTTAAGATATACATAAATCTTTTCCTGGTCTGGCGGCACGGTGCGAATAGCCGTGCCAGAATGGTCCTCAAGCCAAAATGGAACTCAAAAACGCCTCATCTCGTTAAAGTATTACAGAACTTTAATTCGCTTGGATGCGGAGGGATTGAAGGGTACATAAAAAAGAAGAGTCACAAAAAACGCACTTTGTGCCACTTTGGAAAGATTCCAACAAGGAAGTACTTAGGCGGGATATTCCCGTATGGGTTGTGCTGTGGAGAGCTTCCGCACTCCCATCAGCTTCATTTTCACTGTGTGCTTCTTCATAACCAATTACCACATTGAACGCAAGCTTCGGATAGCTCTCAAAACGGAGTAGCCCCATAATTTACGGGATGAGCTTTGGCAACTGCCTGATATCTCAATCTCTATGAAGAGGGGAAAAATGAGTTCCATTCGAGTCATCGCGATCCCAACTAAGCTTGCAGAACGTGTACGCGCGACTCTTGAAGCACCCGGGTATGGACATCCTGCCTACATAGAAGTTGCAACCGGGTACGGTCCATGTCGACATTGTCTCCACACCTTCCAAATTGGAGAAGAGAAGCGCATTTTGTTTACCTACGATCCTTTCCATGGTTTAGAACCATTGCCACTGCCGGGCCCCATCTTCATTCATGCCGAACCGTGCCATCGGCATGAAGAGAGTTCGGGATTTCCTAAAGACATTCGCTCGCATCGGCTCACCATGATTGCCTACGGCGCGGGGCGGAAAATAGCAGGAGAGGAGTACGTCGATAATGGTCTGGTTGAAGGGCCGGTTGAAAGCCTACTCGCTCTGCCCGGCGTCCGGTATTTGCACGTTCGTGACACAGAAGCTGGTTGCTATGACTTTCGCCTAGAACGTGCTGAGTAAGACGGTAGTGCACTATCTCATGAGTATGCAAAGACATGAGCACGCCAGCATCCGCGTAAGCTAGAAAGCCACTAAACAACACACACTTGTCTAGCTGTTTTTTTATCGGGACTCAACACCTCATCGCAGATGGATGACTTGAGCCGCGTGCTGACCCAATTGACCTGGTATCAAGTTTTGGAATTAGAAGGGAATTGGTGGAACTATTGGAAGGAGAATAACTGACGAAGTGACATGGACTGAGGAGGCGAATATTGCTGCGTGCTTAATTTTCCTGGAGAAGGTGAAGAATATAGAGACAAACGAGTAGCGGATGATGGGCAGGTGTACGTGAGGGGTTAATCAGAGGTGGCTAGTTTCTCGGCGAGAGGCTGAAACTAGGCCGCGAGAAAAGAGGAAAGGCGAAGCTCAAGAGCGGCTTCGCCCGCAGGGAATATTAGTCTGTAGTAAGCAGAATTTTTAACTTGGGGACTAACGTCTGAAAACTACCGACTGACGCCGCCCTTAGTTTTTGCCGTCGGTGTTGCTGGCGCTGTGGATTCCTATGGCTGCGGCAATCGCTCCAATCAATCCAAGCACGTCGGTGTTGCCAATATGCCCGACATGAAGGCCCAATTGCGAGAGCGACAAAGCCCCAGCGGCTATCCAGCCAAAGATTTTTGCTAAGTTGCTTTTCATTCTATCCTCCAAATAAAAATGGCGGGAGATCTCCCGCCAAAGCTGTTGCAGTTAATGTTTCAGGTGGCCTACATACGCTGCGGCGCTTTAAGCCGCTGCTCGTTTCAGCCACCCACCTAAAAAGCGCTGCAGCGCCGGATGCACATGCGCCAGCTCGCGATAGTAACTCGAAGCCAGCGCTTTGAATTCCAGCAGCAGCGCACCGGAGTTGCACATATTAATGACAGTGAGCGTCTGCGTTCCCATGACACCATCTTCCTTGAGCGGCAGACCGCAAAGCCCAGAGGCTTCTTGAAGTAACCGAATCGCGCGCCCTACGCCCATATTCACCGCCAGATCGAAAAGTTTGTTGGCTAGAGCCTGATCCTGAATCTTGCCGCCATGAATCTTTTCCCAGAAATCACGTTCATAGATTTGCGCCGCTTGTTCCACGGTCAGGTTCTTGATATTCAACTTGGGATACGATCGCTTGCTGATCCCATATTTCGTCTCACTACCGGGATCGGTGGGATCACTTACATATTGCCCCTCATGCGGGAGCATGAAATCGAACGCTTGCTGAAAGTCAGCCATAAATGCAAATTGCCTCGGTATTCAATGGAGATTCAGTCGTGATGTGGCGGTTTTGCGCGCTACCAAGCAGAACTTATTTGAAGATCAGCTTCAATAATTGACTGCCATGCGCCGCCAGTTCACTCAGAGAGCCGGCACCCAGGAGCCCAAACAAAATCCACATAAATTTGCTGTGAACCTCAATATCTTTTTCCATTTGGCGAATCTTGCCTGGCTGCCCGTTACCTACGAGCTCTGTCACTTTGACCTCGAGCGCGGTGGAACTTCTGGTCAATTCGTCCATACGGCCGTGCATATCATTAATGCGCTTATGGACGTCATCTATCTTCTGAATTATCAGCGTCTCGGCTTCCGTCATTGCTGCCTATCCCTTCGTTTACGACGTCAATGTGTGGTTCAGTGCCTTTGCTCCAGCGCAAAACCGAAATTGAACCTGGCGGCCGCATCTGGTCATAATGTTTGGCGGTGACTTTTTCCTCGAGCACAATTGCCGGAGCAGACATATCCATATTTCCGTGGATCACCAGAGCAACTTGGTCATCAGGATGGCTCTCGTTATGTCTCATAAATTGCCGCAGCGCCCTACCCCAGCGTTTCTCGAAAGCCTCAAACGGTTCACCATCAGGTGGCTTCAAATCAGGATGCTCGATGTATTTCTTCTTTAGCGGTACTACTTCTTTTTCTGACTTGCCGGTCATACCGCCCGTGTTCCAAGTGCGAAGCTGACGCGTGACGTGGTGTGGAATTCCCATCTCTTTCCCCAACTCACGGGCTGTAACGGCGGCACGCGGCAGGTCTGAAGCCACCAGCCGGCGGATGCTTTCGTTCTGCAGCACTTCGGCAATCTGTGGGACCAGTTCTTTTAATTTTTCGGGATCTGGCGGAAACATGCCCCAGCCGCGCGAGCGCTCGTGCTCGGGGTCGTTGAGCCGTGTAGGTGCGTGGCGGATTAAATAAAGAGTGTTTTCCATAGTGTTAACATCTCGAGGAGCATCAGCACCAGAAGCGCGGATCGCATCCATCCAAATTTGTCTTCTGTGGTTTCGTTGGTTGTTATGGCGCAGCTTGACATGTGCATGAGGGGCATATGTTGTTACCTTGGCTGTTCTCTTGGAAGTGGTTGTCTCTCAAGTCCTCTGCAATTTGCGTGTGGAAGCCTTGCTTTTGATAGAAACCCATTGGAAAACGGGGCAAAATGCCGTGTATTTTGATTGGTTGCGCTTTTGGAGAAGTTGTTCCGGAATAAGCTTGGCGCACAACGCCGGAGGCAAAGAAATTATTCTCAGCCGCGAGCCTGTGCGCGGCCGGTGCTGTTATGAAAGTCCATGCCTTCGAACCTGCGAATGCAAGTTCTTTTCTGCGGAGCCTCTTCGTCTTAGTTTTTCTGACGTGTCTTTGTGCCTTTCCCTCGTTTTGTGCGCTCGCAGGCTCCCACCAAGATATCGTCAATGATGTTTCTGTCCGCTATGCCTACCCAACGCCTTATGAACGAATAGCGGACGTTGATTTCCTAAATCTCCCCTTTCATTACTTCAACGATAAGGGGAAACCAGATTTCACAGTAAAGCTTAAGGATGGATGGTACTCCGTCAGAAACAGAGAAATGGGATTCGAGGCTGTAGAACTTGACGCCGTTCAATACTTACCCTCCCTGGATGCTGACCGGCAATATGCCGTAGTTTGGTACACATGGTCTATCGGAAGTGGAGGGTCGCCTATGGGTGGAATAGCGCAAGTCTTTGAACTCTACAAACATCGTTTGGCGGCAATCCAGCAGCTTGAGTGGGATAAGGAGTTTGACACTAGCAAGCCCTACATATCTTTCAATGAAGAATCCCACACATTGGTTATTCGTGCTGCCCATTATCTTCCACAAGACGCGCACTGCTGTGTATCGGCGATGGATGTGGTCACTTTCAACTGGAATGGGAGTGCTTTCGTTAATCCCGGCATGCACCCCGAACTTTCTGACTATGGAATCCGCATGGGAAAGAAACTCGATCCGTAATTGCCTAGTGCTTCGCGACCGCTTGGCTGGCATCCCGAAATGCTTGCATTAAGAGAAAGTTGCTTTAAAATAAAGTCGGCACTGCCTACTGAAAGCTTTTCGAGCCGCTTACCGACGGAATTGGTACGCAATGATGAAAGTCCCCACTTTCGAGCCTACTAGTACAAGCTCTTTTCTGCCGGGCCGCCTGGCCATATCTTTTTTGTTGAGCCTTTGTACCCTTTTCCCGCCTTCCACGCTTGCGCGCTCCCGGTCTTCGATGCAATCGAACTCTGTACCATATGCTGCCGACATTGGACCCTTTTTGAACAATTTCTCTATACATTACGCATTCCGGGGTCAATATGAGCGAATCCAAGATGTCAATTTCCAAGATCTCGCCATGCATGTCTTTAATGCTAATGGAAACCCAAACGCGACAATGAAGATTGAGCACGGCAAACGTTTCATCCGATACAGACACGGAGGATTTCAATCCGTACACCTCAATGCTATTCACTACTTGCCATCCGAGAATGGTGACCGGCAGTATGCAATAGTTTCATATACCTTGCAGGGCGGGTACGGGAGTTCCACGGTGGAAGGGATAGCGCAAGTCTTTGAATTAACAGCCCATCACTTGATGACGATCGAGCAGCTCGAGTGGGACAATGATTTTGTTACCAGCAAGCCTTATTTATCCTTCAACGAAAAGTCAAGAAGGCTGATTGTGCGCAGCGGCCATCCTCTTCCTGGAGATGCAAAATGCTGTGTGTCAGCCATGGATGTCTTCACTTTGCACTGGGAGGGCAATCGTTTTGTAGAACTCGGTATGCATACTGAACTCTCAGATGAGGGTATTCGCGCTGGGAAGAAGCTATAAAATGACATCAAAATCTAGTTTCCCTAGTTCTCGTCCTTTGGTCTCAACGCTTATGAAGCGGTTCAGTAGGATGCTGGGCATGTCGGTGGGACGATCTTGGAGCTTTATGAGGACGGTACAGAGGGGCTTTCAGTGTGATCGGGTGTTGAGTGTATTTATTATATTTTTCTACAAACCAGTACACGTTTCTGTAAATTTCTGACTGGATTTCCTCGTATTGCTTCCAACTTGCGGAATTATAACGGGCATATGTAAGGCGAACGATATTCTCGGGAGTAGGAGGCTTAGCATGCTTCTTCGCAAACCGATAGTTGTCTCGAAGAATGGCCATGCCGATGTGTAGATTGTACTTCCAGTCGCTCAGTACACGTTTTTGATCAATTTCGATGCCGACTCCGTTTTCATCCTTCAAGGGTTCTTCTTTAAGCATTTGCTCTCTTATCTGGTGCTCTGCCTTGCCGGATTTTCTCATCTCGGCTATTTTTTTCTGCTTTGCTTGCAGCTTTTCCGCAGTGGGGAAGTATGTCCAGTTGACTTGCATTAATCCATAATCGTAGCTGAGCGGATTCACCATGTTGATGTTGAAGGAGCTCTCTTGGTCCGCTACAGCCAAAGCGATGTCAAGCGGAATTCCATATTTCTTTGCTTCAGCGGCTATTTGCGCCTCCACGTCTTTCGGGTCAGCCTGTTGCTGCGGAACAGTAGTGGGCAGATTCGACGGCGGTTGGCGATGTGTCTTCCGGTGTTCGGTCGTGTGTTGAACTGAAGTCGCACCCTTTTTCGGAACCTGCCCGCTCTGATCACCGTCCCGCAATTGCTGGATCGGAGCCACCATTTTGTTTGGGGCGGTTTGGTTGCTTAATCCCAGTGAGCCGGCTGAATGAATCGGTAATCCACTATAACTATACTGACTCCATTGCGGATTGATGTTTTGACCCATTGGCCCACCAGGAACTGCGCTCGTCGGGATTGCTACGCCAGCAATCTCGGCAAACCGCACAGGGTCGATTCCATACAACCCAGCCATCCCTTGCAGTGCCCCTTGCCGCTGTATAGATTCCACATAGTCCCGGTCGTTCGGCACCGTTGGTCGCGCTGAGGGCGTCGGAATAGCGTTCTGAGTCAGCAGCCTGCTGTTACCATAGGTTCCCACGGAGAGCTGTGGCCGCCCGGACAGAGCGGGGCTGTAACCCGCCGGACGGGAGAGCGAAGAGGGAGCGTTTGGCAGCAGAGGTTGCGTGTTTCCTGCTGTCGTTCCCGTGCCGCCGACCTGCCAGGCAGGGTTGACTCGCAACAAGTTCGCACCCGCCCGGGTGCCTGAGCCTCCCAACCTGGTGTCCGCCATGCCCGAGCCGCCACTTCCTAGCGTGCCCGGCTGAATGGTGCCGCTTCCCATTTCGGGAGCCAGTAATCCTTTGTCGTGATGCTCGGCGGCCTCTACTGCGTTGGTCGCGGGGCCAGCGGCCTTGCGCTTCTCATAGGCTTTGGCCCAGATCTGTTCGTCTTTGGAAGGCGCAACACCACGGTATTGCTGCTGTTTGATGGTTTCGTAACGTTGATCGTCCTGAATTCCCGGAGTAATGCGTGGGCCTCGACTGTGCGCAGGCGTTAACTGTTCCGGCCGTGCCGAGGCCGAATATTGGCCCATATTGTGCCGGATAGTCGCGTCATTGAGATGGCCGTATTCCGGAAAGGCGGAGCGAAACTTATTGGGGTCGCTCAAGTGCTGCAGGATGGTTTGATCATTCGACCCCACGAGGCCTGGATACCGTAGCCGCACCTCTGCCACCGGATTGAACTTTACGACTTGACCTGCCATGTGTGATTACCAATATTGGGAGTGTCAGCGTTCAGGAGTAGAAAGTCCAAAGCTCACGAGGAGCTTGAGCTTTTTTCTTGAGCGAGGCCTGGACAGGGTTCAGAGCAGAGATGATTGAGTTTTGTGGAGAATCGTACGTCCCCAGTCCCATTCCGTCGGTAGGACCCTGGTATGGGAGATTCTGCTCGTCTTCGTTATCCTGATGGTCGGTGTCCTCGTCCCGCTGAGCATCATCATTTGGTTGAAGACTCCAGCCGGCTGGTGTTGCCTGACTATCTTGTGTCGGTTGCCGCGTCTGATATCGGCGCACAGAGTCATGATTGAGTTGTTGTCCCAGGCGGTCCACGTCCTCTTTAGCGTGCGCTAGGCGGTCCCGGTATCCCGTGGTTCCGATGCCGGCTGCACCTTCGACCAGGTTCCCGTACGGTGTCAGTCGCGCCAGCGTGTCGAAGAATTTTTTGAAACCGTGATACTGCGGAGGTCCCTTTTGCTCCATGCCGCTCAGCCGCTGGTTGGCTGCGTTGAACGCTGCCGTGGTTTGCGGGTTGGCGGTGTCGAAGGCATTCGCGCCGATCGGCCCGGCGCCCGTTTGCTTCGTTCCTGTATTGGGAGCGAGTTGCCGGCGCGCGACCGCGTTAGCCATTGCCGGATTTATTCCGTAGAGGTCTTTCATGCCGGCGACTACGGAATCCACTTGCGGCGAGCCAGGCAACGGCACATTGGGAGCTGTCGCATCTTGAATCGGCCCGCGCATCGGCCCGCGAGACGGCGGTACGTTGATCGGCGCCGGTGCGTTGCGCGGCGGCATTCCCAAAGTCCGCCGCTGCGGAAGTTGTTGTTGGATGGTTGGCAGACCAGGGCCAATGCGGCTCAGCATCTGTTGCCAGAGGTCATCGGGAAAACCGTAGAGTGGTGCCATGTCAGACTCCTATTTCTTCGCGTATGCCGCGCCAATCCCTCCCGCGGCGCTCAATGTGGTCAGCGCGAGCTGGTCGAGGAAGCTTGGGTTACGCGCTGCTTCGTTCGCAATTCCCGCCTGCGTGTTCAGGTACTCAACCGGGATTCCCATCAACCGCGCCATTGTCTGCGCGTCTATCCCGTACAGTTGGCTCATGCCCTGCAGCGCGGCGATCTTCCTCCCCATCGACGTTGCGTCTTGTTGCCCTCGCTCTTGTGACAGTGCTTGTGAGCGGCTGCGTGCGAGCTGGTCCTCATTTTCACCGAGCCCAGAATAGTTGCCGGTGACACCGGCGCGATGTTCAGCAACGGTTTGCGCCGCGTCGAATGGACCGCCCGCAGTTGCCAATCCCGCGCCTCTCTCCTCTGCCGACATCGGCGTGTCGTAAATGCTCTGGTATTGCGGCAGCAGCCTTGCGCGGTCCGCTTGCTGCTGGGTGAAGAGCTGCTGATTGTAAGCGTCCTGTTTTTCCCGCTCAGCTTCAGCAGCAGCAGACGCCTGCTTTTGCGATGAGGTCTCGCCACCGCGTGCCCAGGCGATCGGTCCGGAATAGTCGTTAGAGTCCTCTTCCAGAACTTCGCCTGTGATCATCGAGATCACCAGTTTGTTATAGATTTTCATCAGGGTTGTCCTCCTTTTTTACAATCTTGTTCCAGGCTGGCCATGGCCGAAACCATCCTAGCCGTTTCAGCTTACGGCCAAATGATTTGTCTAGATGTGGAGGCGGGAATGCATAGCCATCTTCGATCCCCTTGGCAGCCGCATCCTGCAATGCGGCCTTGTGGATGCACAAAAAACGCGACCATCGCTCTCGCGCGGAAACCTTATCTTCCCGATCCACCAGCATGTAAGCTTCCACCGTTGGTCTCAGCAGAATTGCCATGCGCACCGTTCCACTGTCATCTTCAAAGACAATTGCGCTCGCCATCTTTTCCAATTCGGGAAGCTGGTAGTCAATGCCCATCTGCGCGTGTATGGCCTTTAAAGCTCTGGCGTCTTCGGCTGTGGCGTGGCGGATTTTCATGTTAATTTGAGGGCATGAGAAGCACAGTCAGAACCGGAGCTAGCGTTGCGGCACTGTTGAAAACCGTCAGGGTATTGCCTCCAGCGACGTTGTATTGCATCTTGAAGGTGTGCGATGCTCCGTCGCCGGTAAAGAGGATATGGAACGATATGATCTGGATGGTGGTCCCGGTCAGACCCTGTGTCATCAACCCTGCACCTGCATCAGTAATGGCGAAGTTGGCATTCGTAGTGGCGCTCAGTGAGCAACTGCAACTAAATGTTATGAGAGCTTTCCATCCAACAGGAACGACCGTTGTGAATGATAGATTCGTTCCATCAATGTCGGTGAACGCTGCCAATGTGGTTGAGTAGTTGCCGGTTCCGCTCCCGGTCTTTTGCGTGACACCCATGATGGTGGTGCCCGCTTGGTTCTTGATCTTTCCATTGAGCAGTAAATCTCCCGTAACGGTCTCGTTGCCGCTGATAGTGGGTGTAACGATCGTTGGGCCGGTCTGCAGAACCACGGCTCCGCTTCCCGTGGTACTGCCCAGCGCTGAAGACCCTCCCGTTACAGCCGTCGGCGCACCAAAGGGGAGATAACCGCTGAATTGCGAAGTGAACGCTTGGCAACGGCACCGCCAATACAATGTTGCCGTGCCGATGTTGATAGTAGCGGCCTGCAGAATGCCCAACGGGTAAACGGTTGCGCTGGCAAAATCCGCCGTAGCCGAAGATTCCACAAAATAATTCACCGGTTTGATGTTTGCTGAATTGGACGTGATGGAAACAAGAACTCCTCCACTGACCTGAGTGACCGAAAAAGCCGAGGGCGGCTGCGGAGCAAAGATAGGATTACCAGCTTTTGCAACTAAATTCTGTTGGCTCGGGAAAGGATCAATCCCAATAGCGTTGCCGAGCTGATTGATGGCCTGTTCGATCAGACGAAGGCTCTCTTTGGCTTCAGGGTCCTTTACCTGGTTCCATCGGTTGCTTAGCATCTAGGCCCCCCTCACCGGGCCCGCTGGGTCTTGCACAAATGCAGGAATAAATTTCTGCATCTTGAACCATGAACCTACGACGTTCGTTCCAAATCTGAACGCAATTCTTTCACTGAGCACACTGATGGGGCGCTCCAAATCGCGCGTTGCTGGATTGGATAAAGTGAGACTAGGTATGGCCTGTGCTGTGGTCAGGAGGCTGTTGGCAAACGCCGAGATCGCCAGTGTCCCGCTGCCCTCGACAAACATCGTAAGATAGGGAACAAGTTTTCTATGGGGTGTGATCCTGAACTGGGCCTCTTGCTCATGCGTCAGGAAAAAATAGGTGGTGTAATAGCTGTTGATAGCTGCGCCGTCATCTGTAAATTGCGTGTCCGAGAGCAGGTAAAGCTTCCCGTTCCCGGCTCCATTCCCAATCGCCATCTGTGCAGTACCGTCAAAGCGCTCTATAACAGCCCCGGAATTTGATGTTACGTTCCATGGAGCCCAACGCCGGGCTTTAGATAGAGCCCGCAATGTTCCCGTATAAATGAAAAGCTGTACCGCATGCCCGTCGGCAATTTCTGCCGCTGAATTCATTCCCCGGTAATCTAACGTGTAAATCTTATTGGGAGTTGCGAACGCTGCTGTTCCATTACCGCTCGAGGCGTTGCCAGCGACCTGCGTATAAGTGAAAGTCGTGGAACTCGGAATTGTAGAAATGACAAAAGTGCTGTTGAAGCTGGGATCGCTTACCCCAGCAATCGTTACTGCTCCGCCGACGCTGAAGCTGTGCGCCGCGGATGTGGTAATGGTTACCACATTGCTGCTGCGAGATGCCCCGCTGCCCGTAATATTGGCCATAGTGGGAACTCCGAAATACATCCGGCGCGTGCGCGTCTCCACCGCCGTCCAGATTGTCTGTAAGGCATTGTCATTGATGGCATCCCATGTCGGCTGTATCTCCTGACTCAACTTTCGCGGTTCGCCGCCATCCGTCAAATAGGCCCCGCTTCGGTCTGCGAGGATGGCCCAGTCCTCACCGACCGAAACTCCGTTAATAGATGGCGTTCCGATCTTGTTGCTGACCTCGGTCACCGTCCACTGCGCCGGCTCGCTATTACCCGTGTCCTGGGTGACATACAGGCTTCTCTCTTTCACAATAAACAGCCGCTCTTTGATCTTGAAGACAGAAGTAATTCTCTGCCCGTTGTTAGGTGTGACTGAGATGACTCCATTAACTCCGTCATAGCTTTCCGGGTCAAAGACCCGGCTCACCCTCAAAGTGCTGTCGTTGTAGGGCTGGTTTGTGGGATAGACTTCGATGTTGTCCACGATGAAGCCGGCGCCGTTATTCGGCGTGCCAGTGGTAAACACCCGCATCACTAGATCAGAAGGGATGGTGGCGAGTTGCGCCGCCGTTCCCAGCACTGCGGTAAATTCCTGGTAACTGGATGTGACTTGGCTGGAAGCCAGCAACATTCCAGTTGTGTTGACAGTTGAGCTGGCAAGGTCAATCTTGAATGATGCTCCTAGCCCCGGACTTCCCGACAGTCGCACCCTGGCCCGTACCGAATACCCGACATTGGGGCGAAGAATGGGAACTCCATTGATGTCTTGATAGGCGCTCTGGAAGATAAGCCCGACCGCCGCATTACCATTCCCTAGCATGTTATAGGCAGAGCCCCAAACCACGTTGGTTCTCTCCTGTGAGCCCCCCGTGCCAAATGTGCCATCTAATGTCCATCCCAAGGGAACATTGCCATTGAATCCGCCATCAAACGTCAGGTTGAGGAAGTTGTTGACTTTGTTTCGCTCTCCCCACCAGATAAGCCGCCCGTTGTAGTCAATAACGCCAGCACATTCCCCCAGCTCGAGCAGGCGGAATAGGTAATCCACCGAGGTTCCTGATTGCAACTGGGCATCAGTGAAGTCGAAATCCAAAGGACCTGTGTTGGCAGGGTTATTGTCGAAAATCTCCATTTGCGGCAGGCCATTTTGGCCGTTGGTGAAGAAGAAGCTCGACTGCCCGGCAGCCGTAAAGCAAACAATCCTTGCCTGAATATTCGCAGGCCCGGTCCAGACATTCGTGAGCGTGACTTTCTTCCCTCCGCTGGCGGTCCAAGTTGTCGGCGGCGAGGGTTGAGTCCAGTAGCCTTGCCGGTCAACAAAGAAGACAGAAACTTTGTGCACCCCAGCCGGTATATTCCCCGCAGCGCCCGACTCTACCGCTGTAATCGCTGCTCCCGGACCTGCTTGGCTTACCCTATCCAGGTTGACGTTATCGAACAATCGCGGAATATCTGTCCCAAACTTGCCATCGCTGAATGCCAGCCACTCTTTAGCGAATTGGCTGGTGGCACTGGCAAACTGCGAAGTGCTTTTGCAATAAGAGCTCGCGGTCATGAGCGAGGGTGAAGCCAACGAAACAACCCCGTCCGCCGTCTCCTGCGCGAGCTGCCCCGCAGAGTCGAAGGTTAGGGTTTTCACCGTACCCGGTTGTGGAATGTACGTCTTTATGTAGTTAACATTAGGCCCTAGGCCAGTGACCTTCGCTAGCAACCCTGGGCGAGTTTTTACCGCTCCTGCCAGTTCAAAAGCTACATCCTGGCAGTCTGGGGACACTCCCGCTGGAAGCTCTGAGGGCGAAAGGTCAGTAACCAACCCAGAGAATACTTCAAGGGGAACGTCAATGTATCCGGCAACCGACATTGTTACTCAGCCCTCGATTTCAAAGTTGTAGGTCTCTCAGCACTTAGTGCGAGTTCTAATAGTTGCTTTTAAAGAAGTACTGCTTTTAGAGAAGCTTGCGGTAAGTGATGTTCAGGAAGATAGAATCCGTGAGGACAGTTGAGGGGTAAGCGCCGGCGCCGAGTTCGCTGCCGCCTGCCTGAATGAACTTTATGAGCCACGTCTTCAGTGTGTTTCCTGCAACAATCTGGAAGTACCCGCCCGAGAACCCGAAGGTTCCCGGGCCTCCATTTGAATCCGCGATGACATTTATGGGAGGCAGGTCGCTGGGCACAACCGAGGCTACAGTTGAAAAATCGAGCGTATCACCTCCTGTAGAATAACTTCCTGAAAAACTCAAAGTTGCGATTGCATAAACAAAATTGTTTGCGCTGGCATCTATATTGTTGGATGTGAGCGTGATCGTAACTGCCATTGTTTTCTCCTTAATTTGTCATGCTGAAAACATGCCTGACACTCAGCATTACCTCTCAATACCAGAATGCTGGAGTCTGTCGGCTACTGTATGGTCTCCGGCGCACAGGCGAACGCTGTCGGCTGCGAATATCACGGGAAAGGATCGCGTTAAGTGCGTCTTGCCCTGCTGCGTCCCAATCTCTTGCCAGTGGAGACCCTCTCGACTGCGAAGCCAGCGCCGCAGTGAAGAACGTAAGCGCATTTCTGCAACTACGAATCAGTACCGGGCTTGTACTATCTATCAGGTCGGGTAACTGTTTCTGGTAGCGCAATCTTATTTGCCTGTCTTGCGTGGCCCCGATAAAATAGATTGCGTCAACTCTCCATTCCCAGAATCCAAGTGCTGGTCCTTGCATCTGCGAGGGCAGCCCGCCACGTTCGGTCATGTCAATCATCTCGACAAAGTCGTCCGAGCTGCCGCTCTGCCGCTCCCATAACTTGAGTGGGTTCAGCAGGTCTCCTGGCGGTTGGTACGTCACCACTGCCGACGGGTCCACCGCTGTCATCGCTGGGATGATCGCGTACACATCGTCTTCTGTGAACACCGTCGAGCCAATGTTTGCCAGCGACCGTTGAATTTTGCGGTAGGCCACGTTCATATATGGGATAAGGTTGATCTGCCCGGCTGCCTGCGTTCCCATCGCAACTGCAACGTAAAGGTTTGCGCCTTGGTCATTCAGCAAAGCTTGGGCATGTGTAGCTATGGTTCCGGCATTATCGAATTGTCCGAATGGAACAACAATGGATGGCATTTATTCTTTTCTTTACTTTGTGATCACAATTGGAACAGCGTTATGGGGACATGCGACGGATTCATGCTCGATGTAAGAGCTCTATCTATGTTGCTTCCCGCGAGCCACTTCTTGTTTCCCTGCAAGGACAGGTTCCGACTCAAGCTCAGCTTGGAGCAACGATCCCGCGGATTGTGACTGAATTTTAGGCTTAACCAGCCCATATTTTGCTGCCAGCTCTTGATCGAGAATCGCTCCGCATCCCTTGCATCTGGCTGCACTTGCCGGGATACTCTCCGCGCACACGGGGCATTCTTTCTTCAGTCGCAGGTCGGGGAGCCAAGGTTTGTTGAGCTTGAAATATCGTCCAGCCGAACGGTGCAAATCGCTGATGTTAACTTTCAATCCTCGGTCCCATTCTTGATCGGCTACATTGACTAGGCGTTTGTAAAACTCTTCTAGCTTCCCTCTCGCGCTCTCCACTTCATGTTCTGTGGGTGTCTCACCGTTTTCAATGACGAAGAATCCAGAATAGCTGTGTTCACCGATGTCATTATTAAAAATTCTGCAAATGTCCTCCGCGGTCTCGCGCGCAGGGATGAAAACTGGCAGCGTTTTGCCTTCCCCAAGGTCAATGTGGTCCGTATGTGGAGTGATGCGCGTAATGCTGTAGCCGTCACTTGGCTTTTTCCCGTGGATTACGACAGGAGCCATATAGTGCCACATATTGATAGGCCCCCATGTCTTTTCCGTAATGTTGCAGATAAAAGCATCTTCATGTGAAGGCTGGCTGTTAAGTTGTTTCGCTAATTCCTCTGCTGCTAGGATGTTGCCATCGCGTACAGCTTTGTGAAATTTTGCCCGTAATTCATCTATGGAAATTGCCACAAATCCTCCTGGCTCAGTTTTTCAGATCTCAGTGCTGAGGATTAGTCACAGACAACTGAGGATTATTAGCCTTGCCGTCGGGCAAGTCTTTGAAACCGGTCAAGACAACCTGGCCGTTCGCTCCATGGAACGGCAACATAGCATCGGAAACTATATCGAGGTTTTCCTTCTGAATGGTTTCCTGTTTTTTTTCTTCCCGACGGAAGAGTGCCGCCTTCCTTTGCGCGGCTGAAAAATTGCGGCTGGCCTCAATGCATCTGACGATTCCTTCTACAATCGGCTCTGTCAGCGGCACAAAGTTGCCATTGTGGTCTTCCACTACAAAAGCGAGTTCATAATCTCCGCGCTCCGGGTACGGCCCGAGCTGGGCAACAGCTTGTCCACGGAGATACTCCGTCGTCTGCTGATGCCAGCTCTCAGGAGAGCCATATTCTTCCGGTGGCAGCCACTTTTCTACGATCCAGCGATCAGGATGTGTCCAATACTTGGGCACGCGACGTGTTTCGATCACAGTCCGGATCCAAATCCCGCTTTCGCTGTAGTCCTCCCACTCGCCTCCAACAATTTCCGTGCGAGTACTTGACCAGGATGTTCGATAATTAGGGTCGCCGAAGCGGTTCTTGCCACCAACCAGCAAAAGCCGTTCAGCCACCCACTTGGGAGCTTCCATTTTCGTTTATTGCCTTGGAGTAATAGACACCGAGTTAATAATCGGGCCTGTGATGTTATTTGCGTTGGCTGCCTGCAGGTTCACTGAAAGGTAAATCTGCTTAGTCAGGTTGACCGCTGAAGATGCCGCTGCGGAAGCATCGGCGGTCACTACTTGAGTAGCAGGGACTGTGTTCAGGAAGTTGACCCACGGCCCGTCAGGGGTTGATGCCCAGAACTTACCGCTGGACCCAGTCGTTGAAGTCTGCAATGTAACGCAGCCTTCAAACGTTCCTGCAGCGGCCTGTGTTTGCGTTGGGAAAGCAAGCGTAGAAACCGTAACCGGGGACTGCGCATATTCATTAGCTATGTTAACGTTTACGGTTAATAGGGACCCCGCTGCCTGCGTTGCTGTCGCGCCCTTAATGCAGAGATCCCAGGAAGCGCCCAGCTTGTTAAAGTATCCAGCCGGGATAGGACCGATCTGAGCAGCATCAGCATTGGAAGCATTCAGCGTTGCCGTCGCCACAAAGATGCCAAACGGGTAGTTCTGGACGAAAGGCGCGGGAAAGGCACCGCTGAAGGGCTGCGGAGTATAGCTCACAAAGGCATTGGATTCGACGCTCGGTTTAGCTGTGTTTGATGGGTTGGCTGCAGTTATGGTAGCGGTTGCTCCAATCGCACACGCTGGAATTGAAGAAGCGGGCAGGAGTGTTGACAGGGGGCAATTAGCAGAAGTCAGCGGAGAGGCAGCCAGGATTTCATTGCCGCTGCCGCCCGCCGTACTCAGCCGGGGCAACCATCCACAAGCTCCAGCCGTTGCCGCCGGCGATGGAAAAGTTACCCCTGTCGTGGTGGCAGTGGCAGCCGATTCTGCTGAATCAAGGCTTATGCCGCCTCGGCAATCTACATAGGCTTCCGTTCCCTTGTATGCGCCCGAACTCAAACCTCCGGTCACAACGCCTAGGGTTGGCGCGGCTGGTGCGGCAATCAAGATGACCGCCGAAGGTTCAGGCGCCCAGTAGCGCGGCGGGAAGCTACGCAAGTCTTCAATGGTCACCGTGGCAGCAATTGCTCCCGGAAGTGTCGCTCCAGAACTGAAGGTGGGAGAGAGAACAGAGTTGAAGAGTGTTGTGTCAGTTCCGTTGAAGTCCCCTGCCACTGTCACCATGCCACACTTAGTCGGCTGCACCGGACTCGCGCAGTCGTTGATGGCTTCCTGTAGGCCAAAGGTCCCGGAGGTGACAAACGTCCCCGGACCATGCAGAAATGAAAAGCTTGCGGTGATGGCGCAGGTTGGGAGTTGTCCAGGGATTGCCGCGCTCCCACACCCGGAAACCGAAGTGGGTGTGACCGTTTCTTGGTTGGCTCCGATGTCAATTGTGATGGGAGCATTGACATTGAACGGATTGATGGATCGCCCATCGGTAAGGTTGACCATTCCCTGCTTGAGCTGGATGGTTTGTGTACCAGTGGCTGCATTTCCGCTGGCCACTTGCACAGCCCAGTGATTGTAGGCGGTCACGAACGCGCGTCCGGGAGCGCGGCTTGGCTCTCCTTGCCCAAAAGCCGACAGTGAGAGCGCAAATACAATTGCGAGTGCTGCAAGAACCTTTTTCATTTTCAAAATCTCCTGATTTTCAATCCCGGTATGCCGGGATGAAATAAGTTGGGGCGGAACTTGGTTGAGTTCCACCCCAAAAGTGGCCACTAAATTTGCTCGAAGTTAGAGATTGTTTTTAGTACCCGGTCGGGCGAGCCAGGTTGTCAATGAATGCCCCCGAACGTGGTGAATCGTTCCACACCTGAAAGCCAGTATCGAATGAGAACCACTGCGTTGCCTGCGGCGCACCGGCGCCAGGACCCGAAGTGACGATGATTGGGAATATAGTTTTCCCGCTACCATCATCCCAGTATCCAATGTCTTTAGAGACAGCCCTGCCCCAGTGGCTCAGATCAATGAAGTCAATACGGGTTTGGTCGGCATAGATTGAAGGTTGAATCTTGACACCGCCAATTGTTTTCTGTCCGGTGAAGAGCAGATCCAAAGAGTCTGCTCCGCCGTTGGGCCCTTCCTTGATGACTTGGCTAATGGTGATTCCAAGGTTTTCCCAGGCATGTTCCTGCTCAACGTTCATGTACGCAATAAGCTTCTTCATGTCTTGGTCTTTTCTTACGCCTAATGCTTTGCGCATTTTGTTGTAGGCTAGGCGGGCCATTGTGGGAGTAAGCGCAGCATTGCCGCCGTTAACGCGCGGTGTTGCTAGTTCCACCGGATAGGTCGCACGATTCAGGTTCAGCCACGTTCCCGTTGTGGAATTATTCTGGTGGTATTTGAGCCCGAACAATGACGACTGCGTTGTCAGACTGCCCGAGAGTCCCTGTACGGCGATGACGTCTGTTGCCACGGTTCCCGACGGAGAAGCGTCCACTGTAATAGTCTGCGCCGTCACCGGATCGGCTGCAGTTACATTGGCCGGACCGCGATTGATGCTTAACGTGTTGTCATACACCTGAATTTGCTGGCCTTTGTAGACCAGTGCCGCGCCATTGGGAACCGCCATTGTATATGTAGTGCCAGAGACGTTGTTGATGGCTCCCAGTACGCCGTTGCCATTGGTCTGCAACAGCTTATTCAGGAAAGCGCGGAATTGCGCCATGCCGTTGGTGACTTCGCGCTTCACCACGTTCTCGACTGCCTTCTCTTTGGAATCCGTGGTGTAGCGGACTTGGGTGTTGATTTCAATCGGGAATGACCAGTAAAACGGTGTGACCTGCGCTACGTCGTATAGGGTTGCTGAACCACGGCCGACGGCGCCGCCATCCGGGCTGTACTGCTGGCCGCGTCCGCCAGGCGTGATCTGTAGTGGTATACGCATTAAACGGGCGGACACATATTCAATGTCTCCGCGCTTCTGGATCAGCCCGAGAAGCTCGTCATCGCGCTCGTACATGAGCGACAACACGTCGCGGACTTTTTCCAGTTGCGCAGCAAGGGTATCGTTGACTGATTGTGCTGCACCAATAGGCATAGTTGCTCCTGCGCTCTAAGTTCGTGGTTTTGTTGAGACTGAACTGAGAACTGTTTTTTAAGATGGCGCGGTGACGCTGGCTTCGATTAACGTTTGAGGGCCCAATCAATTAATTGTTCATCCGACATGTCGCGCGCCTCATCTTTGGTGATCTTGGCGTGCGGCCTGCCGTGCGTGAGTCCTCCGCCGCTAATATCGGTGCGGCGTGCCGCGCTTTCGGCCTTTTCGGCTGCATATTTGGCTTGGTCGATCTGCCGCGGCGTCCAGGTTTGCAACACCTGTTTGGCCACGGGCTTAAGGTGTAAGAGTGCGCGTGAGACGATGATCTTGGAAGCAACTTCACGGTTTTGCGCTCCGTAGTTCATGCTCGTGTGAAGGGGAATGACTTGGTTGTAGTAATAGTTGTCGCTTTTAAGGCGCTGTTGAATTCCAGCGTGAATTTGATCAGCGAGAGATTGAACTGCTCCTTCGCGGGCATAGGCGGGTAGTCCTTTGGCTACCGGCTCGATCAGTTTGTGAATTTCGCCATCAATCTGTGGAATCACAGTTCGGTTTATTGAATCTGAAAATGTCGCACTCTGCTGCAGGGTGAGGCTGTTGAGTTCGCGTTCGAGCATCTGCTCGCGCTGCGTCTTCGCTTCCGCCAGTGGCGGTCTTTGCCCGGTGGATCCTCCATTTCCACTGACCCACTGTACGAGCTGGCTTGCCAGTCGCTGCAGCGAATGCAGATCGTTGTTTTCCAGTGCCTGCGCTATCATCCCCAGGTGCTCATGAAAACCCTCTCCCGCAAGTGCCTGGGTCGCAAGACCTGAAGTAAATGCCTGATAAAGTTCCGGCTGCTTTTCTCTTACCAGGTCCGAGCTGACCTTGAGCATTGCGCCAAACGCCTGCGGGTCCATCGCAAGCATGTTGGCCGCCAGCTCTCGTTGCGCGTAAGGATCGCGTGAGAAAAATAGCTGGTCGCTCTGCTCCATCTCCCTTGCCTTGGAGAGGACCGCTTTCGCATCCGCAGCACCGCCGGGGAAAAGCTCCCGCACAGCGCGTGCTTCAGCAACCGTGGGGAAGATCTCGCGGAAGGCCTGATGTTGGTCCCAAAGCCGCTGTAATTCGGGCTTGATTTCAGGGTTAGCTGCAATCGCCTTTTTGAATGACTCTGGAAACGGTTGGCCAGCGGCAATCTCTTCTTCATCTGAGGGAACATCTTTTTCGTCTTTGGCCGCTTGTGGATTGTCTTCCTGCGTTTTTTGATCGTTTGGTTCTTTATATTCAGCACGGTACGCGTCAGGCTCGAGCCCAACAAGTTCCTCGTCTGACTTCGCGGGACCGGTCTCTACCGCATCATCTTCTATTGCGATGGTTTCCGATGTCGCTGTCCCAGAGTTCACCGCTGGGGCGGCTTCTATCTCAGGCATTGATGTCTCCTGGTGTTTTTTGCAAAGCTGGATTGCCTGGAGCGGCCTGCACCATCCCTGGCGCTTTTGTGTTTTTGGACGCAGCGGCTTTTGCGTCTGGTGCGTTCGCCATCATTGCCTGCTTACGCATCATCGCCTGTTTGTGCATTAGCGCATGGGCACGAACATTTTCAAATCCCTGCGGATCATCAATCTTCGCCTGCTGGCCGGCATCGGAGTTGGCCCAGCGCACGCACTCGCCAAACTCCACCGCGTGCTCGTCAAACAGCTCATCAATCCCAATGCTGGGCATGGTCTTTGGAACCATGGCGCCTGTCATCGGATCGGGTGTCGCGCTCTGTATCGGTCCCGATTGCAGCAACTGCGCAATTTCCCGCATCTGCTTTGCCCGCGAGTCTTCTCCAGGGACTACGATCTCGGTCAGCCCGATTGTGTCTTTGATCCAGTTAATGTTGGCCGGATCAGCAAGAATCCGTGTAATTTCAGGGTCTTTGGATTGCATCAACTGCTGCAGCACCGCCCGCTGTTGGCTCCTGAGGCGCGGGAATGTCTCGGAAACTTCCGTTCGCATCTGGATATTGCCGCGCAGGTCCGCTTCCCGGATCCACTTCGATTCAAACTCCCCGCCCTCTCCTAGAATGGGAATCTCAACATCTTCAGGCCGGTTCTTGCGGAAGCAATCCACCGCATTTTCCATAGTGCGAGCGTAAAAATCTTTCAACCGCCGCCACACCATGCCCAGGCGCCCCATGGCCTGATCGCGTGCCTGCGCGTAGGCACTCGCCGTCTTGATGTCATCCATTGAGCCGCCATACACGGCGGGGAACAGCCCAGTAAGCATCTGTGCTACGGGGCCAATTAAGTCTTGCTGGTGTTGAATGAAGTCGCGGGAAATGACCGCTGGTGCCGGCTGAAAGAAGCTGTCAGCTAGTGACATCCCTGGCTTTGCTCTCGCCGGATAATGCGCGGCTGGCTCGGCCGTCTGCGAAGGCAGCGCATCGAAATCCAGCGTCTCCGGGTCGGCGTACACCGGCGGAATGCCAAACTCGTAGGTTTCAGCTTGTATGTTGGAGAGGACGTTATATCTCTCCTGGATCTCCATCATCGAGCTGCCAACTGCCGGCCGGTTCTGTCCATCGCCGGGCAGCGCATGTTTCACCACCCAGTGTTCATCCATCTTCTCGTTGCGGCTCTCCAGGTACGTGTTCCCGGCAAAGGCTATGTAGCAGCCATTGGGAAACAATTCCAGCAACCTCTCGCGGATTTTCTTGTCTTCAATTTCGTAAAACGCCCATGGGCGCAGCCATGTGCGCAGGTAGGTGACGAGTTTCTCCAGCGCGTCGCCCGTATGCGCCACCGGCAACCCTTGCCGCACGCTGATTCGCGAGGCCCGCGAGTAAACGTCTTCGGCATCCACCGCGCCAAAATTGATGATCTTGTCCGCCGCATGAGGATACGATGCTCGCAGCCGCGCCCGGTGCGCCTCCACCTCCCACTGCAGGTACGGATATTCGTGCTGCTCCGTCGCCCACACCGGCGTGTTCAGCTCCAGTCCACCGATGATCGTGATAAGCTCCTGCCCTCGCGGTACTTTGCGCGTGTTGGTTAATTTGGGTGATTCAACCATCTCCGCCAGCTTGAAATCTTCTTCCGTCAGTGGCTGCCCGCACTTGCACACCGCTCCAAAAGTACTGGTTCTAGCCCCGAAGGTATTAGGCCCGGTTTCAGAAGTGTTTGCCTCGGTCGTTCGTGTTTGCAAGCCGTTAGTTTCACCGTTCAACTCGTCGGCGCTCAGTTTTGGCGACCCGAAACTCGAAACTGGAAACTCGGAACTGCTTTTCTGAGTACTGAGTACTGAGGACTGAGTACTAGTGGGTGTTTCGCTTCCGCACACCGGACACAGATACGCATCCTCTCCCAGCTTCACCATGTCCACGTCGTAGTCTTCTACTTCACGGTAGCCGAACCTGTCGCCATCGGCCACGTAGCGCGTGTAGCTGCCAATCTTTCCGTCGGTCCACAAATACCAGCCAACCGAGGTCAGCAGGTCGGCCACATGGTTGTTTTCTTCAATCAGGTCCACGATCTTGGTCGCCGCCTTGGCCGTGGAAATGTCCTGCTCCGACTGTGCCGACTGCGGAAACGCCCGCACCGAAGGCACGTCTTGCGAGATCAGGGCGATAAAACTCAGCCCGAACGCTTGGAAGTAATTGGTGACGAACTGGTAGCGTTGCCCCTCGTACTGCGCTGCGTCGTCCATTGGCGTCATCTCAAAGGGCAGGTGCCAGCTCATGTCCGAGGGAGAGAAAAAGTTGTATTGCAGCCCCGCCCAGAACAGCCGCGCCTGCCGTATTCGTCTGATCTCCTGCCGCCGGCTTACGATGCCCTCGCGCCGGTAGTTATAGATAAGGTCGCGCAGCGCCGAGACAATCTCGGGCTCGTTCTTTTCCAGCTCTTCGTTGTTGGGGCCGTAATTGCTTGCAGCTTGTGGCTGAGAGCTTGGATCTGCTTCTGTGCTTGGAGCCTGGAACTTGGGGTTTGAGACTGGTTCTTGTGGTTTACCATCAAGTTCAGGCGTAGTAAATGCGCTGGTTGCCATAGATTATTTGGAAAGTTTCAGAGTGATAGGGCATGGCATCAGCCACGCGCGATTTCTAGTGGATCGTGTGGCACAGGCGTCCCCGCCTGTGCGATAGCGCCAGTAGTGTATTTCCTTTGTAACCTTGTTGCTGTTTTTATGTCATCCTGAAAGCGGAGGGGGCCGGTAATGGGCTCCCTCCATCTCACGCAGATCAGGGCTGATATCCGAGAAAATTTGAATGAAATTACAGGTAGTTTACTTCCAAATGCAGAAATCGCATTGCAAATCGTACCTCACAAAATCGTACTTACCCAGCTTGACTTTTGCGTGGACGAACCACCGGCTCTCCCGGCTCGTATTTCACTTTACTGCGGGCCTCCGCTGCTTCCTTTGTTTTCCCTATGTCTTCCAAAAACCGCGCGAAGAACTCAAACCCTCCTACAATTTCTGGATGCGAATTTGTGGCGTAGCGGTATTCCTTCTCGGCTTCATCGTCTTTGCCTTGTCCGGCCAAGCAATTGGCCAAATACAGATGCGTCCAATATTCTTCCGGGTCGTTCTCCAGGGTGCGCCGTAGATGATGCTCCGCTCGCTCGAGATCGCCTGATTTGTGATAGAGCAACCCGATATGGTGGTGTGCAGCCGCATAATACGGATCGATTTCAATCGCCTTCTCCAATAACTTGACCGCTCTTTCAGGATTTCTCTCTTTCTCCATAAACGCAAGGTTATAGAGCGCCTCCTCGTAATTCGGATCCACTTTAATCGCTTCTTCAAAAGTCCGGCGGGCCGCTGCCATGTCATTCAAAGCATGATATGTGCCGCCCAGAAATGTAAGCGTGCCCACATCGTATTCATACTTGAGCGCTTTTAAGAACCAGTCTCTTGCGGCCCGCAGGGATTCTTTCCTGCGCCCATCCGTCCTTTTAAACTGCAGAATTCCCATGCACTTCATTGCATGAGAAAAGTTTGGATCTAGCCGTAATGCTTCTTTATAAGCCTCTTCGGTTTCTCTCCATCGCTTCAGTTCTTCGGCAGCTCTTCCATAGAGGCAGAAATGAACAGCGGTTTGTTTTTTTACTGCAATCTCTCTCCTGAGCTTGAGAGCACTCTCAAGGTCGCCTGAGTTCTTTGCCTCTTTAGCCTTATCTTCCAACGACCTCATGTTTAACACTCCGATTCAACTTCCCCAATGTTAAATTATTGTTTTCAACCAATCTACTCATCATCTGGCTCCTCGGGTGGCTCCTCTGCTGGCTTCTCCAGGCTCCTCTGCCTTCTTGTCTTCCTCTGCGTTCTTTCGCTCCTCCTCCTTCTCTGCCTCCTCCAGGCTTCTGATTTTGTCGAGGGGCTGCTGGACACCCTGGTCACTCTTACCAAGAACGAGGTTATAGCCTCCCGGTTGTTCACCTTCTTCACCAGCTTGTTTCCCCTGTTTTATCTTAATCTTCTGATACTGTCCCACCCCTTCTAATTGCTCTTGCGTGCCTTGAAGACTTCGGTCCTTCGGTGTCTTTGGCCTATTCGATGTAACCGGCCTATCCTGCGGATCAGGACGTTCCGAAACCTTAGCTCGTCGTGAGGCTTTCGCTGCCGGTTCGGGCTCTGTTTTGGCAGCTTCGGAGGCTTCTGAAGCGAGCTCCATCTTGCCCGTTTCAGGGTTTCTAACCCATTCAGGGGTGGTCCTGACTGCCTCCTGTTCCGGTGTAAGCGGTTTCGTTTCAACCGCGGCGCCTCGCGGCGCTCTGGGAGCCTTGGCTGGGGCCGCTTTGTACTGAGGAGCGTGGTAGTTCTGCTCAGCTTCAGGCGGCACATCCGAAGGCGTGACTTCCGGCGTTAGCATCCGTACCGGGGCGGCTTCGTCTAGCACGCCGCTAGGCATCGGCGCGCTCTCAGGCAGGATACCTTCAACTGCTGGGGCTCGCATTGCGCCTCGGCCCGCTATCGGCGCGACAGCGGTCGCTAGAGGTACTGCGATATCGCCCCAGATTGCCCCGGTCTTTCCTTCTTTGGCATTCTGCTCGATGTTACGGACAGGGACGCCGATCCCTTCAGCCAGCGGAGTTGAAAGATAACGATAGAAAGGGCCGTATCCGGCAGCTCTTTGCACTTCATTATGGCGTTGTTCAAGAGTTTTGCCGGTTTGTCGAACCGATTGCAGGTTATCCCAACCATGCTTCATCCCCATGATCGCCATGCCTGGCGGTCCCATGAACAGACCTTCGCCTAATCCGAGAAGCCCCTTGCCAACCTCCGGAACAGCTTCCTGGAAGTTCTTACTGAATGGCGACTCTGCTGGTTTGGAACCGCCACCCCTGTAATGGGCGCTTGGTGTGGGAGCGGGACGAGGCGAGCCCCAAGGGTCTCGGAAGCGTGCTGTGCTCTGTGGCTGATCCAGCTTGTAACCTGGCGGCAATGGAGGATGATCGAGCTGATAGCCGGTAGGAACCGGTGGAATCCCCGAGTGCGCCACGCCTGATTGCCGGTCCAGTTTGTACCCCGCCGGCAGCGGAGGAATTGCTGACGAACTCATCGAATTGGTTGCCCAGTTTGTGCATCAACCCATTGACCGTTATGCACAGCAATCTTGTGACCGTTAGGGCCCGTTGCGGTCACCCAGCCTTGCGGTGATGGTTGTTGGTTGCCGCCTGCACTACCATGCTGAGTCCCGCTCATTACTTGCTGCGCGCCGTGACCATATCCCCCAATCGCCGGAACCGGTCTCGCATTGAGCGGGGTGGAACCGAAGAGTGTATTTCTGCCTATTCCTGAATTGGGCGCGACACCTGTACTCCCCAGCACTCCTCCCAAAATGGGAGCACCAAGCCGCGGACGAGCACCCGCCAACCCGCCTCCCAATAGATTCGTACCGCTGCTGCCCGCCACACCCATCCTGGGCTGTGCCTGTTTGCTCTGCTCGAGGAGATACCGACGCATGGCGATATTCAGCAGCGCCGGATTCGTGCCATAGAGTTCGCCCGGTGGCGGATAGTAGCTAGGCAGCCGCTGCCCTTTCTGGTTTGCTTCGGCAGGATTCCCCGCCTGTTGCACCGGTCCTTGGCTTTGTGTTCTCTTTCCAAATGACGCTGCCATAATTCATGTCCTCGTGTCAGGATTCAATCTGTGGACTAGGGGCTCTCGTCCAATAAAAAAGCCGCCATCGGGCGGCTCAACCCCAGATACGCAAACTCCGAAATGCTTTCTACGCCTCCGACTCCATCTGCGGAATCGGAATCAAAGGCTTGTATTCAACGATCTTGAATGTAAACGACAGGTAGCCCTCTTCCATGCGCGGCTCGTCGAACTCTACTTCAAAATTTTCCGGAAAGCGGCACACCCGCTGCATCAGCGTGTGCTGGCTGCTGTCATACGCCTGCGCCAGGATCTTGAACTCCAGGCCTTTGCCCTCTTCCGATTGTGTAACAGTTGCTTTTGCGATCATATGATTTGGCCAGCCTTCGGCCGTCATCTTTCAGGAGCTATATAAACAGGAGCCATATAAAGAAGATAGGGATAGACAAGCTGAGAGCAAGTCTTTCATCCGTAGCACCGGCGTCCCGCCGGCAGTCGCTCTGTTTTTCGCTAGAGATTTCTAGTGATGATTTTCGCTCTCATGGTTTTTCTGGAGTATCGTAGCTGTTGCTGACGCCGCCACCCAGATACGTGCATACTGCAGATGTCCGGTGAATTTGCCGCATTGCCACCGTGTGAAGCGGCTGCCGTTTTAGCCGGGGTAGCAGCTTCGTATATTTTTCATACTCATAGACTCCGCCCATAACGTCATCCACATTGAGCTTGCGTTTCGTGGTTCGAATCCAACCATCATTGATGAGATTGAACTCATTTTTTACGTCTTTGCGGCGAAACCAAAAATGCACAAACTTGCCGCGAGTTCTGCTTTTGTTCCAGAACGCAAAGTACAGATTATCGCCCTGATCATCTTCTTCCGTTTGTTGAGGTTGGTAAAAATAGCTGAAACTTAGACGACCGTATGAGTAAAGGTCTTCATCCACCCAGGGACCGTGGCTGGGACGCATCGTGCAGTCGAGCATTTTCTGAACTTCACGCTGGCTTGGCTGCTGTGCTCCAGCCGCTGCTGAGATGAGTAGACTACACACGACAACGCAAGAGAATATTACAGACTTCATTTCTTTTCCTTTTTCTTCATCCTCTCGATTCTTCTCAGTTCGTCCTGAGTATTGTCGTACAGCATTACGTAAGTAGGTGTCTTGCCCCACACAAAAGGTCCGTACGGCTGATGCAAATTTACACTTTCGCTACCAATCTTACGTTTGCCCTTATCGAGGGTGTTGTACCGATTATTAAAAGGCATTCTATCCCCAGTTGGGTCAATTCCTCGTAAATCTTCTTCCCGAGATGTACGCACAGCGTTCAATGCTTGCCGGTACTGCTCCGAATTGGCAAATTTCCGGTCTTTGATTTCGGATGGCGCCGTACCCACAAGACCTTGTCTCGCATCCCCCAGATTCCGGTCGGCATTGATAATGGCATGGGCTTGCGCTACTCTCGCCTTCTGCAGGTCTTCCGGCGTGGAGGGGCCAGGCAGAACGTCACGATCTTCGTTAGCAATTATGTTTGCCGCCTGATATCCGCGTAGCTTGTTGATTTTAGCCGTGTCCCAGAACTCAGGCGCCAGCGACGGAGGTTCCGGCCGCGCATCCAGGCTACGTTTCGCCAGCCTGACTTGCACGTCGCTATTCAGTTTTCTTGCATATTGGTTCGCCTCGTCCACCTGCCCTTTGGCCAGCAAAGCGGCCAGATTCGACCTTTCTTGCGGCGAAACGTGCGCCCACTCGCCAGAATGCTCTAGATTGTCTACATCCCGGACACTTTCTCGTGTGCTGGGCAGGTTGGGGCCATAAGGCAGCCACTTTTCTACCGGATGGTCCCTATAAGCTTTCTCAGCCACCTCTTTAGCATAGGCATTTGCGCCCGCTCGGTTGCCGCTAGACATCATATTCCCCAATTTCTTTCTGTCCTCCGCGGATACAAGCTCCCACCCATGTAATGGATAAGGCGCCGCCGGCACGTCATTCCCTCTGTTAGCTTGGTACTGCCTAACCGATTCCTTCCAGGCGCTTTGGTTAACCCCTGGTGGAGCTGGCGCAAGTGGGGGACTGAGGTAATTAATCGGGTGTTGAAACTGTCTATGGTGTCCTTGCTGATTCTGCGCTGTGGTCGTTGCCATCGGCTGCCCATTCGAGGCCGACAGGCTGGCGGGCCTATATTGAGCTGAAGAGGCCAGCGCGTTGCTGGTCTGGGTCGGCTGCCCACCCATGCCATTCGACGCATAGCCATAACGGGCCGCCAGGCGATTGAGTTCCTGGTCCGTCAATCCACCGAACCCATACAATCCTCTCAAAGTCTGAAGTGCCGCCCTCTGTCGGATCGCCGTCACCGGATCGTTGAACGTTGACGGCGCCTGTGTGGTCGGATAGGCCGGCGCCTGTGTCGTCCGGTAAGCCGGTGTCAACCCCAGCCCGCCTGACCCGTTTCCACCCACTCCGCCATTAACGTTCCTGGCCAAGGGCCCTGAAGGAATTCCGTTCCAGTCTGACGGTCCAGCCAACGGAAGTGGCCTGGAAGAAATCGGCTGGGGGTTCCAGCCGCCAAATCCACCGTTAGCGTTCTGGCCTAAATTCGTTTGCCCATCGAGAACCCTCTGCCCGCTCGCAGGAGTTTGAAAAAAGCCCGACCCCAACCGCGTACCCTGCTGTGATTGTGTGCCTAAGCCCAGTGGTCTCTCCAGTCCACCTGGTCCCAACCGCCCCAAAGGAGCAGGCGCAGAGGTCATAGTTGCTGGCTGCCAGAGCGGATTCCCTGAGGCCCCCATCCCTGGTTGCGCCTGTTTCTGCTGATTAAGCAGGTACCTCCTCATGGCAATGTTTAGCAATGCCGGATCTGTGCCATAGAGTTGACCGGGCGGAGGATAGTAACTGGGAAGCGGCCCAGATTGCTGATTGGCCGGTCCCTGGTTCCAAAATAACGGTGCCATCATTCATGTCCTCGTAGAACGGAATTCATTGCCCAATAAAAAAGCCGCCATATGGCGGCCAGTGCGTCTTGCTCGAAAGGCTCTGTTAATAGAAGGTCATTCTCAACTTAGGAGCTTTCTCATCAGACCCCTCACGGCGGCGCTCCGATGATGGCTTCAAAGATGTAGCGCCGGTTCTCGGTTTGTCTTTTGGCTGGTCTAAAGCCTCGTGTGATTGCTGCCGGCTGCCCGTCTCGCCAGCCTCCCAGAAGCTGCAACACCCGTTCTTGGGATCTACGATCTTCAGCCCGTTACTGCTGTTTGGTACCTCCGGATCTTTAAGTACGGTCTCCTGATTGCAAAATTTTCCGTTCTCCAGGTACTCACACGTGCCGCAGCGCTTCTCCACCGGAGACTCCACGTAACCGCTGACCTCAGTGCCCGATCCTGCCGCCGCGCCTGAACCATGCGGCGTTGAATCACGCCAACCCTGGTCCGTGCCTTCAGAATTCATGTTGCTGCTGCGCAACTCACCTTTGTTCCAGCCCGCTTTCATTGGTCTTGGGTGGTAGGGGAAGCCCATGGCTCTGCCTCTTTCTTTCCGCGCGCTGCCTCATCGCGCAACTGCTGCTGATGCGCCTTACGGTCAATTTCAAACTGCATCTGATGGAACGACATCCTGCGCGGCATCTGTGTCCCGGCCTTGTCGCCCACGCGTCCCGCTCTGTCGATTGCAGGCAGGTTGCGCTGATAAAGCAGCGCATTCAGCAGCCCGCGATTTTCTTCCTTGAGCTGCCGGTTTTCCTCTTCCAGGTGCAGCACGTACCGCGAGGTCGTTATCCACGCCCAAAGCTGTCGTAGTTTTTCCATGGTGATTGAATGTCGATTGAAGTTTTGTAACTGGGGTGTTAGCCGTAGTGATTGCTTACGACTCAGTCGCCAACTATTTGCGAATGGCAACCGAGTACCGAATACTGACAACTGAGTACTGCTTCTAAATCGGCAGCTCTGCCCAGGTGAACGAGGCAATTGCGCTGAAGGCGGCGCTTGATGTAAGCGAGATTGCAGTGCCCGGTGCCACGATGACTGCGCCCGCGACCTCATCTTTTATAAACGGAGGCACGGCCGTCGTCGCCGTTGCCGAGATCGAGGGTGCATGGAGCGCCCGAATCACAACTGGCGCTGCCGGAAGCGTAGCCGCGCTGTCGGCAAAAGCTACAGAGCTGGCCCCGGAGCCGAGCAGAGCATTCCGCAGTGTAACTGGGGTTGTATGGACTACCGCCGCCGCTGTCGGGTTCACGTTGGCGGCGAGTGCCACCCAGTTCGTTGCCGCCGCGGCTGTGGAAGTTTGCGCCAACAGGATTTCTAACAGCACCAGGTTCTTACCGGAACCTGCAGGGTTTGTCAAAATCAGTCCTGTTGCCGTAGCATTCAAGTTGGTAATTGCCGTGCCGGCTTGCAGCGCGGCGATAAAGACGTTGCCCCTGTAGACCTGTTCGTAATATCTTCCATTCAGCTCTGAAAATATCGCGTCCGCCAGTCTGCCGAAGCGAAGGTTGGGTGTTGCTCCGTCCTGATACGATTTTGGTCCTACTTCACCTTGTAGAAGCATTCAAATCTCCTAGTTGACATCTGCCTCGGACACGTTGCCATCTTGGAAACTGAATGGCGAGAAGTCTTGCGGATCGGCCAAATTCCCCTGGCACGCAAGAGAAACCATTGCCAATCTCATGGCCCGAAGTTCCAGCAGAATTGAGCTCAGCAGGTCATAAATCCCATTTGGGCTGATGTTTAAATTCCCATTTTGGTCAGTGGAGAACGTCCGCAGGTTCAACGTATCCGTTCCGCCCGTCTGAATAGCGACAGGTGGGGCTGCTTTCGCTGGCGTACCGTCCGCTGCATCCTGCACAGACTGATTAGTGGTCAGTGCCACCGTTCCCGAAACCGGCAACGGACTTGTGACCTGGGTTCCACCCACTCGGTCAATGTTTACGTTTTGCTCGCTCATATAAAAACCTCATAATCCGTTCAATTGTGATTGGATATAGGTGCGCATAGCGATACAACACTCGCGCTTCGAGTTCTTCCTCAATCTCGGTTGGGTGGTGCTTTCTGGCATCAACGGCGATCTCTTCCAGCTTGGCGTCGTTGAGGAGAAGAGATCTGACATGAAACTTCCCATTGCCATTCAGGTACTTTCGCGCTAGGGGATGACGAATCCAACAAAATCTCATGCATGGCTCACAACGGCATCGCCGCGGGGAAGTCTTCAATCTGTGCAAACTGTACGGCCGCGGAATTCACCAGCTCAACGTAACCCAGCACGCTGTTGGGGGTAAATCTTCCCAGGAATTCAATCGTCTCTCCGCCCTCATGCCGCACCGCCGGCGAGCTGGCGCCCGGAATTCTCACCACAAAGGGCTGTAATGTAGAGACCGATTGGTCATTCTGCTTGAGGCGGATCCGCGAACAGATACTCTGCACAATGATCTGTTCGCCCTGCCCTACATTGTCAACCGTGAAAAGATAAGTGACCATGGTGATTTCAGTTATGCGGTGATGAATCGGATACTAGAGCGTTTCTAGCGTGGCCATACCTTTCGGCGTGATCACGTGTGAGGGCACGACTTTACAGGTTGCGGAGAAACTCAATTTAGTTTGATCTTTCGGAGAGGCACAGCTTTAGCTGTGCCGTCAAGCTCTTGAAAATGAACAACTCCGCTCTGCCGAAAGCAAGCGCACAACGAAGTGGAGCGCCAGAATCGATGTTTTTCTGCAGCCTCTTTAGCCGGGCCGTTAAGCTACTGAGATGAACAACTCCGCTCTGCCAAAGGCCGACGCGTAGCGAAGTGTCAATAACCTAACCCCTCCATGCT
This sequence comes from Terriglobales bacterium, assembly GCA_035487355.1. Classification (NCBI taxonomy): domain Bacteria; kingdom Pseudomonadati; phylum Acidobacteriota; class Terriglobia; order Terriglobales; species Terriglobales bacterium. Next base: position 56,932 of record DATHMF010000022.1, read on the forward strand.
CCCGCCTTGGGTCGGCGAAAGAATTTGATCGGCTTGTCCTTCTTCTTTTCCTCACTGGCAAACTTTTGGTACATCAGCGTTCGGCTGTGTAAGTCGTCCGTTGTAATCTGTGCCAGAACTCGGTCCTCAATGGGCATCTTTCTTGAGCCCAGGCGGCTCTTAAGCGCGTAGCGGGCCGAGTCAGCGGCGTCATCGCCCTCGAACTTTGCGCAGTCTTCCACCTTGCTGTCGTCGCGGCTCATCTGGGGAAGCGTAGAAATGAGCTTGTCACAGTTTGAACCGATGAACAGCTCACCCCGCTCCAGCATCTCCCGCATCAGCATCCAGCCTCCAATGCGGTCATCATCCGCTCGTTGCGGTGATGGCAGGCCGTTGTGGATAAAGATCTGCCGCATCTGCTCCGCGATGCTGTCTTCGCTGGTTCTCTGCGCGAAAGCATCTGGCGAGAGAAAGATGCCGTCAATTTTCTCCAGGGCATACTGGCATCGGTCAACAATCTCTTGTGCCAGTGCTCGCGGTCCGATATGGTTGCGTACCAGTTCGCGATAGATATTGGTTACTTTTCCGTCTTGTGCACACCAATGAGCAACCGCGTCATGCTGGAATCCCCAGTCAATGCCAATCCATCGCGGATGCCAGCCTTGGATCCCCATCTCTTCCGGTCGCTTGACCTGTTTTGTTGGATCAAAATTGTCGAAGTACTGTCCTGCAAAGACGTCCCAGCGGCCCAGTAGGTGTCCGATCTTCAGGCTCTCCGGAAGCCGGTTGAGCCTTTGTCCGTAGTCCGAGCGCGTGATGAAATACTCGAAGCGCTTGCTGTCTTCCCAGTCGTAGTAATCATCTTTGGTGAATCCATCTTCCACCAGGGCAGGCCGGCACCACTCCACGTTGTCCCAGCCATAGGCTTGCAGGAAGGCGTAGTCCTCGGGGTCTTCATTTCCTTTGTACTGCTTGTCGTGAAATACCCGCTTAAGAAATGCATGGCCCACGCCTCCCGGATTGGGAAATAACCCCAGTTTGCATTCGTCGCTGCCCTTTCCTGGCCAGCGGTTGCAGGTCTTCAGCAGCAGTAGTTCGTCTTCGGAAAGCTGCTCCGCTTGGTCCACGCATATGTCCATGTACTCTTTTCCCAGGTAGGTGTAGATGTCCTTCGGGTGTTCTGCATAGCCAAAGACGACGCTGGAAAAAACTCCGTCCCCGAATGGGATTCGTAATTCACGGTACTTGTCCGTGTAGAACTTACGAAGCTCTGGAAACTGGCGGAAGAGAGGTTCAATGTGGTTCTCGTAAAGCTGTCCATAGGTGCGCCGGAAGATGAGCCCGCGCGTCCCCGGATGCAGGCAGCGCCGGTAAATCTGCACCATGCGCGCTCCAACACTCTTGCCCCCGCCACGAGCGCCGCCATAGCCAATCCAGCCCGCCTTGGATTTTTCAAAAAGCTCCAGAAGCTGCTGTTGCTTCGGCTGAAAAGGGAAATACATTGAGAGTCCAAAGCCATCCAAAATCACTCCTCTTGTTCACTGCGAAGGCACTTCAGAATGTTCCTTAAATGTTCGGCTCGGTCCTGCTCGAAACCATTCTTGACATTACTGGGTCGTATAGATTACCCAGGCGGTCTGCGTGGCCGTGGCCGCGTCGGTGTTGATGCTGATAAAGTCGCCAGGGTCCAAAGTCCCCATAAACTCGGTTTGCAGCATCGATAAATTACCAATCGAGCCTGCATTAAAGATCGCGTTGGCGTTTGCGGGTGCTCCGGCATTAGGCACAACGTTGACTGCCACGGTACGAGCAGTGCCACTATTGTTCCAGTACCAAATCAGTGAAGTCTGGATAAGCTGCAGAGCTGAGGGGAAGCCTATCAACGATACGGTCTTGCCTGCTGGGACAGTAAAGACCGTGTTGGCTCCGGCGCTCAACGACAGAAGGCGAGAATCGAAGATCGGAGCCGAATTGTCAAACTCAACGATGTACGCCCACACCGAAAGCCCGGCGGCGCTGTTGTTCACCGCAAACTTTTCGCCCGCATGAAGTAGAAACGGAGCCATTGAATTTGCGTGGCCGACAGACCCCGCTGCAACGTTGTTCGCTATGAAGTCGAAGGTGTGGTACACGCCGCTGGTATCTTTAAATTGAGCGACACATGTAACCGCGCTGGCGTTGCCGATTGGGTTTGTAAACATCGTTTCCAGCACGAGCGCGTTACGCCCGGCTGGTACGGTGTAAAGGTCTACATTCCCAGAAGCGGAGCTGATCGCATACGCTGCCGGGAATTTCGCATTTGGGACCGTGACCGAGATCGGCCCAAACGAAACCACGTTGTTCGAAGTGGAGGATACGCCGGATGGAGTTGTGTCGTTGACGGATGGCATTATCTTGATACCACCGCTGTAACGGCGCCGCCGCCGCTCTGGCTGACCTTCTTCACGCGCAGGAATTTATGCCGCTGAACGTTCAGGTTTACGTTCTCGCCTGCTGTGTTCGAACTGGAGAAGATGGAAAAGTAATTAAGGTCGGCGTCGGTGTCCGCAATCTGCACGTCAACCTGCACCGAGGCTGGGGCAGAAGCATATGTAATAAGAACGCTTACTCCCACGTCGTCAGTCCCATAAACGTTTCCAATGGCGACTTGCTGGCTGGCTTGGGGAGGTGTGGGGTTCTCATTATTGAAAAGTGTTACTGAGTCTCCTGGGTAAATTGCAAATGGCGGGGAAGCATTACTGTAATTTGGCATGTTTTCTCTTCCGGGCAATGCGGGATAGATTGCGCTTCTTACTGCGCAGCAAACGTTCGTCACAGTCCTTTGCGTGTTTCAGGCGGTGACGTAGCTTGAGAAAGCATCCTCCGCAAAATGAGCAGCGATGTTTTCTGCGTACCAATGGTTTGAACCGTGAGTTTGGTTTCAAAGTAATGATTGTTCTCAAGCGATGCGCTTGTGATGTTTTTCGTCCGGCAGGGTGGAGCTTGAGTACACCTTTCCCTGCAGATGGCCGGTTGCGCACAGCAGGGGCTGAGGACTACGCCCGCGAGGTTGATCCCGCTCAGACGGCTGCAGCCAATGGCTTGGCCGCGGTCGTCATGCGGTAGAGAACGAAAAACCGTTAACCTGGTTTATTTATCGCATAATTGAGAGATGATGTAAATCGTTTGGTGCCACTTTGATACCATCATGCGAAAAGAACGGCATTGTGTGATGCAGTTTTCAGTCTAACGCGCTGTAAAACATCTGTAGCCCACTTTTTGGTGAATGGGTCACGAATGCGAGTGACCAAAAGCCCGCGATTTATCTGGCCAGGTACCTCGTCTTGGCGTTTTTGCGCGATGGAACCAGAGGCAATCCTGCCTCATATCTCCGGATGGATTCCCGCAGGGAAAGAGAAGTCGGAAATAGAACTATCTTCCCAGATTTTTCTACAAGCAAGGGACAGTTGCCTATCATGGGATGCGGAGTCTTTCCCTCAAGGTACTCTTTCAACTCGTAATGGAATATCCATCCGTATGGCTTCTCAACGGTAGCATCCGGCAAAATCACGACTTCATGTCCGAGGGCCTCCAAATCCTCCGGTTCGAGCGGACCGGTACGCGACCCTTTGCTTCTTAGTTCTCGAGATGAGCGGCTTCCTTCCTGCTTATGTAGATCAATGGTTTGGGACCGCCGTTGATCGAATAGATCGGAACTCGGTTGGCGTGGCGTGACAAATGGATATCTCCTGGTGTTTTCGCTGGTATCCCCGGTGAAAAGAAGAACGATGCTGGCAGGGCACGTCTGGAATACACCTCTCCCCGCAAGATGGCCGTTGCGCACAGCAGGGACTGAGGACTGCGTCCGCGAGGTTAAGGTCCTCTTACGACGACCGCAGCCGGTGGCCCGGCCACGGTCGTCATCGGTGTCCAAGGAGGTTATGAAAATCCCTTAACCTGAATCATTTATCGCATGCACGATTTCATGATGTAAATCTTTTGGTGCCACTGTGATACCACACGTGAAAATAGGCCGCATTTTGCTTGATTCTCTTAGAAGTCTAGCATTGCCAATATAGTTTCAGAATAGGATCCACAAGATATCAGCCTTTCTGTGTTCATCTATGTCAGATCAGAGCAGAGAGCACTCACGGCAGAAACTGCGCTGCTTCTTCCTCAGATCTTTGCCGTAGTTCGTTCAGAGTCACTGCTTTGTGAAGCAATTCAGCCAGATCACGTTGCTGACGTGCGAGTTCAGTTTGTACGAGTGAATGAGAGAACAGACGATCATTGAGATCTACAGCATTGATGCTGATATTCTCATGACGCATAACATACTCCTCAAGCGTCTCACAGGTGCATTGTGCCGCCCAAGCAGCTTCCTGCGCGGAGCCAGTTCGGTGACACTCAAGCGCATAGACTGCCGCCGATGGCGCATCGTCGGCCACAATTTGTCCTGGCACCCATGGACTTTCCTTTTCTTTCGGAATCAATTTCATGCAGATCTCAATTGCTGCCTGAATTTCCGTCTCGGACACCCGGTTTTCCGCAAGGTCATTCCAGAGATGACTAAGAATGTTCTTGAGAGTCGCCGGGTTTCCTCTGCCTGTTAGCGTCGAAAACCTTGAATACAAAACCAGCATCCGTTCAGCACATGCAGCAGCAAACGCCGCTCGAAGCTGCCGCGGAAGACGGTCGATCTTTTGTAAAAGTTCGGTTTCGTTGAAACGAAGCATCACTGCCATCTTACAAGGATAATTTAGATCTTTACCTCGGCTTATGTATCTATGAACTCCTCAACGCGTGCATGGGAAATCCCCAACGATCTCAGGACATCCAAAGCTCGCTTCGAAACGACGAGTCGGCAGATAGGTGCGATCCCAAAATCGTCGCGCCCAGCTTTTCCATCGGCTTTCAACCAAACGAACTTCGGCACTTTGCGCTCGGGATAAATGTCCCTAAACTGCTCTGAGGTACTGACTTCCACCTCATCGAACTTCACACCTGTTGCTCCCATTGCCTCGAGTTTTTTCTTCGCCGATTCAGTAACAATAAACACGGGAAAGCTGGTCAAAAGCACATCGCCGAGCCACCCATCGAATTCGTAGTGCAGTTTACTCAAAACTGGCGGATGGGCACTGCGGTCAGACACTACCGTATGCTCACCCCATCCACCTGCCACCTCTGGTTTAATGACACAGTATTCCATTGAGATTCCTTATATCATGATTCCAGCTAGTTACTTGGGTGGCTTAAACTTCGAGCGAAACTGCGCATCAATTTCTGCAACTTTCTGCAAGAATTGTTCACGTGTCGGATTTGGATTTAATTCATAAAACTCGTTCAACTTCTGTCTTATTTGGCTGAGGTGCAGGTCAGGATTAAGCTCCTTTGGGATGCCGCGCAGGTTCTCCAGGGCATGGATTTCTTCCTCCGTGAAAAGGCCGGGAAATTTCCTTAGAACTTGTTGTTCGATAGCGTGGTGGACCCAGACTTTTCCTCTAAGTTCTGGGTGAGCCTTAAAGAAGGTCTCACGGTAGTTAGTGGAAGGCGCCTCCTTTTCCTGCAGCATCGTTGGCCTTTGCTCCGAAGCGATTTCCGGCTTTGGCGATGTGCCCTCTGATATTTTGCTAACTGAAGGAACGTCACTGGTAGTAGTGGTTACACGTGGAGCAACATGATAAACGTCGGCTCCATCGCCGACTTTGGAAAGTGCACTTCCGGCGCCTTTCGTGACCAGGCTTACCGGGTTAGGGATGAAGCTTCGCTCCGGCGCCATTGACATCGCTTGCCCAATGCGCGAAATCCCCTTACCTGCCATCGTGGGCAAATCGTTGGTCTGGGCGTCTTCATAGAGCCCGCCAATCAGCGGACCGACCAGGGGCAAGCCGGCTGCAGCGGAATTGATAGCAACGCCCGTGTAGTCGCCTTGTTGCCCTGCTTGCTCTGCGCGGTCAATGTTCGCGCGAGTTGCGTCGTAATACCCTTTCGCGGCACGCCCCACTGTAGTGAGGCCAGTTGTGTAGGCTCCGGCTTGCAAGCCTTGGCTGATAGCTTCCCCTAAAGTTTTGGGCCTCTGGTCTATAGGGTGAAGCATGAAATCTGGCGGCTTAACCAGAGAGCCAACGCCCTTGGCAGCTTCCCAGATGTCTTTGCCGGCTCCGGCGGCAGTGCGCATCTCGGCGTTATCAATTGCATCATTGAGATCGAGAAGTTGCTCCCAGGTAGACTTTTGCGGTTGCGGGGGATTTACACGCACACCTCCGATGTCGGAAAAATCATTCGACGTCGCCGGCGTTGCTTGGCGTTGTAGCTGAGTCGGCGTGATGGACGTGTGTCCACTAGGTCCAGTGACACGCTGTCCTCCTATGTCGCTAAAATCGAATAGCCTTGTCTCTGGCGCAGGCCACTGTTTAAGCCAGTCAGGAGGGTCTTGCAGGGCGCGCGCACCCATGTCCCCAAAGTCGCTGAAAAAGCCCCCGGATGGCAGTTGTCCACCAGCCTCCCCGACCCTCTGTCCTCCAATGTCGCTAAAATCCAATGGCGTTGTTTGCTGATTTTCACTTGCTGAGACACCGGCACTCTGTGGCTGTCTCGATGTCGCAGTAGCTGTAGTAGTCGGCCACTCTTTCAACCACCCCGGATGGTTCTGTACGGAAAGCGGCCCCAGATCGCCAAACCCGCTGAAAAATCCCCCGGATGGCTGTTGCGCATCAACTCGGCCGACGCGTTGCCCGCCCAGATCAGAAAAATCAAATTCTTGCACTGGCGGTGGCGCAACCCGCTGTCCTCCAATGTCGCTAAAATCCAATTGCTCTTCTTGCCCATCTGGCATGGAGTATTGCTCCTACCTGCCTAGGACTCTTAGGCCCGGATCGCGCTGCAGCGCCTTGCCCAGGTTCTCGTGCGGAATGTCATGAATTCCGCCCCGCGAATCCTGAAAACGAACCATTCCCTGTACTGGTGCTCGCATGGCTCCGTTTTGCGGTCCGCTGAGCATCGCCGTTCTCCCCGCCAGGAGTGGACTATTCTGACGCAGCCCACCGTGCCCCATTCCCGTATTGGGCATCGGCCCTGTGCTTCTCAGCCCGCTTCCTAAAAGACCGCTGCCTGTGCCCAACCTCGTACCGGTATTCAGGCCGCCTCCTAAAACGCCAGCCCCAAGTCGCGGGCGTGGACTCGCCAATCCACTGCCCAAAGTATTCGTACCGCCGTCGATAACTCCCGTTCCGGGTTGGGCCCGTTTGCTCTGCTCGAGCAGATACCGCCGCATGGCGATATTCAGCAGTGCCGGATTCGTGCCATAGAGCTCGCCCGGCGGCGGATAGTAGCTGGGCAGAGGCTGAGTTCCGGTCTGCTGCGCTGGTCTAGGCCCTTGGCTTAGTGGGTTCTTTCCAAATGTCATTGCCATAATTCATGTCCTGCCATAATTCCATGACGCCCGCTTTATACTTCTCCCAGCACTCTGAACAGAGAGAGAAGAAATAGGGATATTGCTCGGTATCGGTGATCTGGTCGCAGTCAGTGCAAGCCCCAAGCATTTTTTAGCTCCTCTACGGCCGAATCTGCTTTTCGTGGCGATGGGTTTTCCCACACAAGCTCTAATTTCCGCGTCCGATGCTTCTGCTTCCTCGCCGGCTTGCTCCGCTTCTCGGGCGCCGGCTCTTCGACCGCAACTTTCTGCGTGGAACACTGCCGGCAATATTTCTCTTGTGTCCCGACCTGGCGCGTGAAATTGCGGGCGCACCATTCACAGGTTTTTAGCTCGTAAGCAACAGCCGGCGGCGCGGATGGGGAATAAGTGGGAATCATCGTGGCAAGCCCTTCGTGGCAACTCGCGTTGCTTTGTCGTCTTGTTCAAACGGCCATGCGGAGATCTTTTCTGCAATTCGTTTGAGGCGGTGGCTTTCTTCCTTCCCGTCGCTGTGCAGCACCTGCGCAAGTGCATGAAGCTCGGTCTCCTGGCTGGTAATCGAGCAGTTTGTACGCTTGGGATTCTTTTGCAGTGCCCGGAAGCGCATGACCAATTTGGGATCCTTCAACCGGGAAATGCGTCGGACTTCACCCAGCTCTTCAAGACGGGCAGCTTCGGTTTTGCTTATGTAGATCATTGGCTTGGGACCGCCGTTGATCGAATAGATGGGAACTCTGTTAGCGTGGCGTGACAAAGTGTATCTCCTGGGGCTTTCGTGTTATCCAAGGTGAAAATAAGAACAAGGCTGGCAGGGCAGGTTTTGAACACACCTCTCCCTGCCAGATGGCCGTTGCGCACAGCAGGGGCGGAGGATTGCGCCCGCGAGGTTAAGGTCCGCTTACGACGACCGCAGCCGGTGGCCCGGCCACGGTCGTCATCGGTGTCCAAGGAGAATATGAAAATCCCTTAACCTGGATCATTTATCGCATACGCGATTTATGATGTAAACCTTTTGGTGCCACAGTGATACCACACGCGAAAATAGGCCGCATTTTGCTTGATTGTATTGGGAAATTGGACCATCATGAATCCGGATTACGCCCAGCATTCCAGAATGCGGGGCGAAGGGTGAGCGTGACGACCCTGAGCGCAAGCCAGGGGAAGCAGTGCGGAGCCTTAGAATAAGAGCCCCAGAGGTCTTTGAAAATTCGCAAAAGCAGTACTCGGTCCTGAGCACTCAGAAACGGCCCGCGGATGATATATATCCAGTAAACACCGCAGACGATACGGGACAGCTCAGCAAGTGTCCCAATACGACAGCAACTTTCCCCAGTAAATACGAGGCGATCGTGCCTATTTCAGAAGGTTCCGACCACTTGCAGCAAGTGGGGGGTGGGGGCCAACTTTTCTGGGTTTTCGCCGCGTCGGTTTTCTGCCGGGAAGAGACCAAACAGGCCTGAATCTGACAATAACGTTTTAATGTTTTTGTGTAAGGTTATCGGGAAAGCTGGAAGTTCAAGCTGACTCGGCTTTCTATGGGTGTCGCCTTGCCGTCTACGATGATAGGTCTGAAGCGCCAATGGCGGAGTGCCTCTTCCGCGCTTCTGGCCAATATCCCTGGTCCGCTCACTGCTTTGACGTCCTGCACTTCACCTTTCTCGTCTACCACAATAGTGAGCTCGACGAGTCCTTCCACTCTTCCTTGTCTGGCAGCCAAGGGATACATGGCAGGGACTTTACGGATGACATAGCTCTCAAGGGTTGCAGCTGAAATTTGAACTCGCGTGATTTCAGTAGTGGTCTTGCCGGCTATCGCGCTTGAGGTAGCCTTGCTGATGGGGGCAGAAGGCCGTATCGCCGTGGGCGTCAGCTCTGCGGTCGTTCCGGCGGTCTGAGTCTTCGTGGGTTCAGCGGTTTTGCTGACTGATGTCGAGGCCTGTGTATTCCGGGCAGCTGTAGTATTCAGTTCCGCCGATGGTGCTGGCATGACTGCCTGTATCACTGCAGTCTTTGTAGCGTCCGGTTTTGATGCCACCTTAACGAGCGGTTGAGGTTCCGCTTCGGAAATAGTCGTTGCGGGCAGAGTGTCTCCCCTGAGTGTGTGGGGCGGAGACTCCATCTTGATGAGTGCTGATGGAGCGCCCGTGGCAGCAGATGAGGTTGTGGCCGTTGGTGTTGTTGATTTCACTGGCTGGGGATTTGCTGCAATCGGTGCCGCATTTGTCTGTGTTGTACCGAAAGCAATGGTGTCTGTTCTGGCTGTGTTCACCGAAGTAGTAGGCTGTACCAGGGCAGGCATGGGCGCCGTCGTTGCACGCTGAGTCCGTGCTTGAACTGCAGTTGTAGTCGTTGCTGCGGCCGTCGCCGGAGGCTGTCCGGAATCAAGAAAGCTGAGGGATAGCATAGTGTTTACTAAATCTTCCAGTTCATTATCATTAGTGGCCTTGAACTGAAATGTGATGACGTAATCGCGTAGCACGATGCAAACCAGCGCCTGGCGAACCAATACACTGTTGGGTGAGGTCGATCTCAGATCAATCCGGTCGAAGTCTTTGCCGCCGAAGATGTAGTGCTTGTCTCCCGGAAGCGTCTCAAATCCACTGGGCATGGCGGCTATGGCTAAAAAATCTTTTCCGGTTTTGATGTTGCCGTTCTGCCGCAAAGGCTCCGCCTGAATTGCGATGTAACTTCCATTTCCCGCATTTGCGGAGCTGGCTGCAAACAAAGGATACACTTGGCTTGCCATGGTGAGTCGTGTCGCACTGCCTGACCACCCTGCCGGAAAGCGGTAGGAAAATCCAAAATAGCTGTTCACATATTGTTGTCCGTAAATGATGCCGGTGTCAGGATGGGATTCCGCATCCTGCGCCAGAGAAGGCGCAACGATGAACAACATTCCCGCGAGAATGGCGAGCAAACATAGAAGCTGCTTCATGGTCCCCTCCGCTACAGAGACCTGCATCTTTATTGATTTTTAACTTGCGTCCGATGTTGAAACAGGCTGTGCGGGCGCTGCCCAACATCGTTGGACCAGGGGGGTACAGGGCCACTATACTCCCGAAAAACATCCTCAAGCCATGGCGGACAGTACGAAAGTGCTGGTCTTGTATATTCCCTTTAGTAACTATAACCACTTAGTAAACATTGAAAATATTGGAATTGCTTGCTTGGAGCTTTATGTCTCATATTCGATTGCGTGGGCAGCGTTGTGCTGGGCGTTGTGTGTTGCTCCAGATTCATACAATTCTTCCATGCTGGCTACAACTGCCATCAGATCGAGCGTCGCTTTCGGTAGACAATAGGTAGTTCCACTGAGCACCATTACGGGAATACCGGCCGTCACCGGATTCTCTTTGAGGCGCCTCAAGATTTCTTCCCCAGTCATTTTGGGCAGAAACAAGTCCAGCAGGATCAGATCAAATTCTCCCTCTTGCTGCGCTAATCTCAGTCCCTCTTCGCTGTCTTTGGCTACTCGGACCTCAAATCCATTTCCGGATAGAGTCTTTTCCAATGCGGCCCGCAGGAATTTGGAATCGTCGATTAGCAGAACTTTAGCATGCATAATATCTATTTCCCCTTTTACAGTTTTTCTGTCTTAGTTCACCCGGTCGTTATGTTCTTTGGAAATCATCTCGTCCATCATCTTGGCCAAATGAGTTGCCAGCCATTGTTCAAGCAGAGCAAACTCTCTTTGCGGGACGAAAGAGAAGCACATGCCGGCACGGGTCCGGCCGTCTTTGTTCACCACGTGAGCCACCCGGCCGTTTACATGAATCAGGATAGAAGTTCCCGGAAGCTTGAATCCAATGGATATCTGTTGGTCCGTCTGCACTGGTTGTGGGCACTGGAACGCCAGGCCACCCGCGCTGAGGTCAATAATTTTCCCTTCCACCTGCCCTACTCCAATAAGGTTTGCGGTCACCGGGATGTCAACCACATAGCGTGCTGACCGTCGGCGCTGCAGCAGTATGTTTCCGTACGCAGCCCGCAGGCAATGTGTAGCCTGATCAACGCTCATAGGCTTATAGATCATAAAATTCGCTCCGGCGCTTGTCGCTTCGTGCATTTCCGGAGCTCCGCCGACGATGGCCACTGCCGTGGACTTGGCATTTTGATGAGACTTGCGCAATGCGCTCATGACTTGAGTAGGCTCATCATCACTGTTCCAATCCAGAATCAATGTGTCCAATTTGCGGTGAGTGACCACATCAACCGCAGCGTCGGGCTTGCTGCAGACTTGCGTTTCAATCTCAAAATTATCCAGCACTTGGTTCATTACAGAGACCACTTGGGCATCACTGGTGAGCAGAAGACCTTCGAGGCGTGTCATATCGTTCGTTAATACCTCACTTTATGAAGACTTAAACTCTATTGTTGGCACGTGAGCGGCCAAACTGCTTACACGCTCGTAACCGCCAATTTACCAACATCTTAGGGCTATCCTGTGCACTTTCCCAAAAAGAGGTATTACAGATTCGGGAAAAGCTTGTCCAGTTTCTAGACAAGACAGATAACTGTGTGGAATTTGAAAACTGGATATCCAAGCAAACCTTTCCCTTAGATACCTTGGTCAAAGCCCCGGTTCGGGATCTTCTGCGCGGTTTAATCTCGCAAACGGAGTTTGCTAATCATGAGGTCTGGACTTGGATTCCCAAAAATCTCCCTAGCGAATGTTGGGCGCAATTTTCATTGTTCTATTTCAGGAATCGTGTCATTTTGGGAATTGTTGTAAAAAGGCCTGGGAATTACGTTGGTAACTTGGCAAGCTATCGTTATAAAGTGATACTCACAATGCGGTGTAGTAATATTTATCACCTCCTCCCCTCCCTCTGGATAGGTGCGAATATTTTTACATAAGTCAACTCCCTGGAGGCGTTTTAGCCATGGCCAAGATTCTGGTGGCAGACGACGACCCATCGAATCGTGAACTTCTAAAAGCAATACTGCAGGCGGAAGGGTTAGAAATCGTTACAGCATCCGACGGACGCCACGCGCTGGAAGAGTTTGTGCGTACCAAACCGGACTTGGTTTTGTCCGACGTGGCCATGCCTTATATAGATGGTTTTGAGGTTTGTCGGCAAATCAAGCGAGATCCGGAAAAACGGTTAACCCCTGTTGTTCTGATCACCGGTCTTTCCGCGGTCGAGGACCGGGTGCGAGGGATCAAAGCCGGAGCGGACGATTTTCTGAGCAAACCCCTCGAGCGTATAGAACTGGTCGCTCGAGTGCATTCGCTGTTGAATCTGAAAGCTTACACTGACGAATTGGAACGGGCGGAATCGGTTCTTTTTACGTTGGCGCGAAGCATCGAAGCCAAAGACCCTTACACCCATGGACACTGTGAGCGTTTAGCGGAGTGTTCCGCTCGCTTAGGCACGCGTGTCGGGTTGAATCAGGAGCAGATTATTGCATTGCGCCGGGCTGGCGTGGTTCACGATATAGGCAAAGTGGCGGTTCCCGATACGATACTGCTTAAGCCTGCGAAGCTGACCGAGCAGGAATGGCAGGTGATGCGCGAGCACCCGGTCACAGGTGAAAAAATATGCAGCCCCCTCAAATCGTTTCGTATTGTACTTCCCATCATTCGCCATCATCATGAAAAACTCAACGGGTCAGGGTATCCCGACGGCCTGAAAGGCGACAATATCCCACTTACCGCCCGGGTTCTTCAGATTGTTGATGTGTATGACGCACTGACGACGGAGCGTCCCTACAAGCAAGCTTTGTCTCCTGCAGAAGCATTCACCACCATGGAAGATGAAGTAAGACGTGGGTGGTGGGACCGTGATCTATTTCAGCAATTCCAGCTTGAAGTCGGACTTCCCCAAAGAGAACAAGGCACAATCAGTAGCGCCAGTGCATGCGCCTGATGAGTCCTCATGAATCAACCGTCCGCCATGCCCGGGGAAAAAGTTCCTACCGAGCCCATTGAGAGAAGAATCGCCCTGGGACTGAGTGTCGCTGGTGTAGTTGTCCTACCCCTTCTATTTCTTTCTTACCGCAACATCGCCATGATCGGTTTGATCTTTGTGCTGCTGGTTCTGGTGTATTACGCGCTGCAACGGGATATCAAAGGCCGCACCCGCGCCCAAGAAGCTCTGCGCGAAAGCGAGCGGCGCTTTCGACAGATGGCGGAGAATATTCAAGATATCTTCTGGATACGCGATATCCAAACCGGCCACACCATTTATGTCAGTCCAGCCTATGAGAGGGTTACAGGGCACAGTTGCGAGCGTCTTTACAAAGAACCATCGTCATGGGTCGAGTTCATTCACCCCGAGGATCGTGAGCGAATGCTCAATGCGACCGAGACAGAAAAAGGCTCCTTCAACCAGGAATATCGCATCGTTCGGCCCGACGGTGACGTTCGTTGGTTCGCCGCTCACGCATTTCCCGTCCGCAACGAGCAGGGTGAGACCTATCGTGAGGTCGGCGTAGCCCGCGACATCACCGAACGCAAGCGAGCGGTAAGCGCTTTGAGTGAGAGCGAGGAGCGGTACCGCAAGTTATTTGAATTAACCCCTTATCCTATTTGGATTTACGACCGTGACACCTTGCAGTTCCTGGCGGTCAACAATGCGGCAGTCCAGAACTACGGCTACTCCCGGGAAGAATTCTTAGCCATGACTATTAAGGATATCCGTCCGCAGGAAGATATTCCGGCGCTCCTCGCGAATTTGGATTCTCTTTCCAATGGAGAACGCAGGTTTGGTCTCTGGAGGCATCGCAAAAAGGATGGAAGTTTGATAGATGTAGAAGTCACCTCATATTCTCTCGTTTTTGCTGGCCGTCCAGCAGACTATGTTTTGGCGATTGATGTTACAGAGCGAAGGCATGCAGAGGAAGAAAGGCATCGCCACCAGGCACTGATCGAACAACAAAATAGAGAGCTCGAGTTGCGCCGTCTGGAGGCCGAGCGCGCCACGCAATTAAAAAGCGCATTCCTGGCCAGCATGAGCCATGAGTTGCGCACACCTTTGAGTGCCATTATAGGGTTTTCAGAGTTGTTGGCTGAAATGACTGCCGGTGACCTCAACGAAAAGCAGCAACGCTATATCGAACACGTGCGTAAGGCAGCTCATCATTTACTCGACCTCATCAATGACATTCTCGATCTCTCCAAGATCGAGGCCGGTCAGCTTGAACTGCAACCTGAAAACTTTGTATTGATGGACGCTTTGCCCGAAGTTCTCTCCACGATCAACCCTCTTGCCATGAGAAAACAAATTCAGGTGGAAAGCATGGTTGGCCCTGAGCTTGCGCTTTATGCCGACCGTGTCCGCTTCAAACAGGTCTTTTACAACCTTGTCAGCAATGCTGTAAAGTTTACGCCGGTCAAGGGAAAGATACGCATCGAAGCGGCACAGGAAGAAGGTTTCGTCCGTGTTTCCATCACCGATAACGGAATTGGAATTTCGCCCGAAGATCAAAGAGTGGTTTTTGATGAGTTCCGGCAGGTGGGTGTAACCACGAAAGGGGTCAAGGAAGGTACTGGATTAGGGCTGGCCATCACCCGAAGAATAGTTGAACGGCACGGAGGCAGAATCTGGGTGGAAAGCGAGACCGGCAAAGGTAGCCGCTTCAGTTTTACTCTCCCGGCTGGAAAATGGATGTCAGTAGCGAAGGAGAAAGCTGCTGCTCCAGCCTTCCGCAAGCGTGAAAAGCCTCTAGTTCTGGTGATTGACGATGAGCCGGCGGCCCGCGAACTGCTTGTGACTTTTCTGGAACCCGAAGGTTATCAGGTCGTGACTGCAAGCTCTGGAAAAGACGGAATCATATTGGCCAAGCAGTTACGCCCCGATGCCATCACCCTCGATATGCTCATGGCCGGCAAGAATGGCTGGGAGACGATATTCCAATTGAAGCATGATTCCGGCTCTGCTGATATTCCCATCATTATTGTGTCCGTAGTGGATGAGAAGAAGGCAGGTTTCGCACTTGGGGCCGCTGAGTACCTGGTCAAGCCAATTACCAAAGAGGTTTTGATATCAAAGATCGCAAAGCACATCGGACTTGTGGCGGGGACCTCGAACAAGATTCTGATCGTGGATGATGAGCCTGCAACCTTGGGTGTGTTGGAGCAAATGCTTCGTTCGGTAGGATACGATCCCGTTCTTGCTACTAACGGCAGGCAAGCTGTGGAGAAACTGTCCCAGTTCTCGGTTCGGGCTATGCTTTTGGACTTGATAATGCCTGAAATGAACGGCTTTGAAGTCATCCAAAAAATGAAAGACCACGCCGTTTGGTCAGAGATTCCCATCTTTGTACTGACCGCGAAGGATTTGAGTCATCAGGAAATTGAACTGTTGACACGCCAGACTCATGCTTTCTTCAGCAAGGGCATTCCCTGGAAAGATACTCTGCTTGCGGAAGTTCGTAAGGCCGTGCGAGTGGCCAAAACTTCCACTTCCGCATAAATAATTATGAAGCGTATCCTGGTTGCCGATGATGATGCTGTCTTGCGTGAGATGATTCACGATACTCTTGGTGTTCTTGGGTACGAAGTGACTCTGGTTGAGAATGGTGATGAGGTGCTTCAGCAACTTGCCGGCTCCCCTCCCGATCTTGTTCTGCTGGATATACAAATACCTCTTCTCGACGGCATTTCGGTGGTGAAGAAAATTCGTGGGAACCCTGAATTGGCCGGTCTCAAGGTTGTCGCGCTATCAGCTTTTGCCATGCGCGGCGACGACCAGAAGGCTTTGGATGCAGGTTTCGACGCCTACCTGACCAAGCCGATTAGCATCGCCGATCTCCGCAAGAAAGTTCAACAGATGCTGAACATCCTGTGAGTTAAAACACAAGACTAATAAGGAAACAGAAAGAAACCATTCAGGCTCATAACAGGTAACTGGTGATGAACTCGCGGATAAACTGCTTGTCCTTTGCGGTTATAGTTGTGAATTGAATCCCCGTACGTCCTTTCCTTTCATCCACCCAGGCAACTGCACCAGTTATGCTGCTGTTTGAGTTTTGCCCCGGCACACGAAGGGATAATAGTACAGTTGTTCCGGGCCCGCCGATACCGCTGATTTCAATGAGAACCCCACCTTCGCTGATGTTAACCCCCGTGCCTTTAACAGTTTTAGGACCAATTTCGCATGTCACTTCAGTCTGAAGTGGAACGCGAATGTAACGGCGTTGGTTCTCAAACATGATGCCGCGGGCAATTTTGAACAGCTTCGCTAGCTTGGGTCTGTCTACGGGTTTTTGCAGGAAGAATGTTCCTCCTACGGCGAAAGCCTGCGCCATGACTTTTGGATCATCGTGCCCGGTGACGATGACGATGGGCGTCGATCGGTTCGACGGCGATTGCCGGATCTTGCCCGCAAGTTGAAATCCATTCATTTTTGGCATTTGCAGATCAAGGAAAATGCCATCAAATCTTTCACGTTCCACCAGAGCCGCCGCCTCCTCGCTGTCGCCAAGCGGGCGAACTTGTGCCTCAAAACTCGCCAAAACCTGGGCCATCAAATCAAGCATTAGCGGGTCATCTTCCACCACGAGTATTTTCAGCGACATGTGAAGTTCCTAGACCACGAACCTGTTGTCCAACGGCTCACCTGGCTCCCTGGGACTGGCCAGTTCGATTGAGTATAAGAGAAGATTGTATAACTAGCCGTAAAAATCCGGATGTAATAATAAGGATGTACATCGCTTCCTGCAGACCGGGTCAACGGTCCCACCTGATAGAAAGATAGTCTGCACCTGGAATGAGCCATTGGGAAATTCTTACGCAAGATACCCTTACCCCGGCGATTCTGGTTCGTCTTAAATGTACAGTCCACGCCCGAAAAAATAATGGAAGCATTCGCCAAATTCGCGCAATGGAAAGTAGGAGCAAACGCGAAAGCGCTGAACCTACCGATGAGCGAAGCGGAATCCAGCGACTACGAGTTGCTCCGGCAACTCGCCAAAGGCGACGAAACGGCCTTCCGGGCCCTTTACGAGCGTTACCAAGGATTGATTTACCGTTTTGCGTTACATATGGGCGGCGACAGCGCAACAGCGAAAGAGACTACACAAGAAGTTTTCATGCTGCTGATCACCAATTCGAAGGCTTATGATCCCGCGAAAGGCTCAGTTGGCGGATATCTGTTCGGCATGGCGCGCAATCTGACCCGACGAAGTCTGCAGCATGCGCGCCTGGAAGTGCCGCTGGAAGAAGAGGGAATGGAAAGCGAAGAGAGCCTGGTCGCAAATGGCATTGATGCTCTCGATGGACTGACCAACGCAGAGATGCTCGACTGTCTGCGCAAAGCTGTGCAGGCACTGCCGGAAGCATATCGAGAAACTGTGATTTTGTGCGACTTGGAAGAGCTGAACTATGCCGATGCCGGGGAGGCGCTGGGGTGTTCACCTGGCACTGTGGCATCGCGCCTTCATCGCGCCCGGAATCTACTGAAAGCGAAATTGAAGAGTAAACAATGCGTGAAATAAACAAATTCGAATCGGAAGAGCGGCTGGTTGATGCCTTGCGGCATCTGGCGCAAGAATCGCCCCGCAATGCGCCACCAGAACTTGGCAGAGCGCTGTCGAGCGCATTTCACCGCCACCATCGGCGGCGCAGAGTAAAAAATGCTGCAATCGCCGCCTTGGTAATCGTCTGCCTTTCTTCCGCGGCATGGCTGCTCACCAAAACATCGCAGAAACCAGCGCCGCAGGTAGTGAAGCATAATCCGGCTCCGGCGTCCCCGGTTGAGAAGACAATGACTGCGAACGTGCCTCGCATGCAGGAAACGAAGAAGGCTGTGAAGCACGTACCCGGGCGCGGTATTCCACATCACAGCGATGCCCAGCTTGAGGCGCGGCAGGACGGCGATTTTCTACCGCTTCCATCCTATGATCCCGCGGCTACAGAAGGTGAGCTGCGGATCATTCGGGTAGAGATGCCGATCCAGGACCTTCGCTTGGTAGGAGCGCCGGTGGGCGCGGATGTCCCCAACCGGCGGGTTCTGGCCGATTTTGTGGTCGGCCAGGATGGCATCCCTTACGGTGTGCGATTGGTGCAATAGAGAGTTTTTCTGCTTTTAATAAGGAGAGTGCTATGAAAAGAATTTGCCTGTTACTTGCCGTCGTTTTTTTGCTGACCCTTGGCGCTTTTGCCCAAATCGTACCTGCACCCCCGCCACCCGGCGTAATGTTTTTTCAGAGTGGGTCTGCTGGGCCTGGAGGCGCCGCAATCTCCAGCTATAGCTATAACTATGTCTTTGCAACCAACGTGGGCGACAGAGAGTTAGTGAAGGGAGCTCCTTACAGTGCTACGGCGGTTACTGAGAGCACACAGACGCTGGGCGATGGCAATCGTATTGTGAACAAGTCAACCGCATTTCTTGCCCGCGACGGCGAGGGCAGGACCCGCCACGAGCTGACCATGGGGATTGGTCCCCTGCCGCCCGATGCAATGAAGAACGTCATGATCAGCGATCCGGTGAGCAAGACGAATTACATGCTCAATCTCAAAGAGCAAACTGCTGATGTTATGCACACTGACGTAATCATGCACGAACGCAAGGTCATATTGTCGGGGAAAGAACCGAAGGAATTAGCCGAAGCTGACCAGAAGGTCAAGATCATCAGCACGCAGACCGGACCTTTGGGTGCTGGGTTCAAAGCGGAGTTCGGCGAAACGAAGCGCGAAGACCTGGGCACCCAGGTGATCGAAGGGGTTTCCTGTACCGGTACTCGCGAGACCCGCACCATTGCCGCAGGCGCCATCGGCAACGAACGCCCGATTGAGATCATCTCTGAGACCTGGATGTCACCGGAGTTAAAAGTGGTGGTGCTCAGTAAGCATAGCGACCCCCGCTTCGGAGAGACCACGTATCAGCTCACCGGTATCAAGCGCAGCGAGCCTGACCCATCTCTCTTTCAGGTGCCCAGCGACTACAAGATTCTTGGGCCGCAGGACCGCAAAGGCCTCATTCATCTTGAAGCGGCTCCACCCAGAGAATAGGGTTTAGTTTCCCCCTCTCAGCCTGGCTGGGCCTGCGACCCAGCCGGGCTTTTTCATCACCACGAGTTGCGCGGATCTGGGGCAGGCCTGTCGCATTGGCGCCTAATCGAGTAAGGCATCAATATGGCGAAGCCTTTGTGTTATCATCTAGATACGTCAATTTGAATTGGTTGTGAGCAGTTCTCGCCTTATCAGCAAGTCCCTGCCCTGTAGTATCTTCCGACTCATTTTCAGCGTAAATCGAATCAAAAGGAAAAAAGAAACAAATGGAACAAGGTACAGTTAAGTGGTTTAACGATGCTAAAGGGTTTGGCTTTATCAGCCGCCAGAGTGGTGACGATGTATTTGTGCATCACACCGCTATTCAGAGCAATGGCTTTCGCAGTTTGCAGGAAGGCCAGCAGGTCCAGTTTAATGTGGTCAAAGGACCCAAGGGATTTCAGGCCGAGAATGTGCAGGTTCTTTAATCGTTAAGTCCGTTGGAAGGCGACTACATGTGAGTCGCCTTTTTTTGTTGGCATTTTTGGTTTTATTTTTATAAATAAATATTCTCATGTCCTATGGCGGCCGCCCGCCGAATCCAAACTTTGGAGGATGTATGTCTGGCAGGTCAGGTAGCAGCTTCGGCAAACTTCAAAAAGAACGCGCTCGGCGAGAAAAGCAACTGGAAAAGGCGGCCCGCAAGAAACAGCGTAAACTGGAAAAACAAACAGAGCCCAATGGCTCGGATAATGGCGAAAGCACTCTTCATGATGAAGATGCAACTCAACTTCCACCGGATGCGTCCACGACTTTCGATGATCAATAACGGCGTGAAAAACCCTTCGCCCTGTAAACTTCCTCAAAAAGGATTAAAATCTCTCATCATCAGCGGCCCGGGTACATAGCAACTCCAGCACCTGCGAAGGAGAAGAAACCCCATGAAAAAAATTTACGTCGGAAATTTAACTTCGCTGACCAACGCCACTCAGGTGCAAACATTGTTTGAGGGATATGGAAAAGTGCTCAAAGCCGGACTTGTTTGTCATCGCGATACCGGAGAGTCGCTCGGGTTCGCCTATGTGCTCATGAGCGATGATGAAGAGGGAAATGAGGCCATTCAAAATCTAAATGGCACCACTCTGGATGGCCGCACGATGGACGTGAAAGAGGCTCTTCCGCCTGGAGAACGCCCCGATCCCAAGAAGAAGCATTTTCATGGCATGAAATTGCGTCCGCGCTGAGCACGGGATTTTGGATTTCTCTCTCTACGCCATAACGTCGTGGCCCCGGAACATAAATAACTCCTGATACCTTCCCCCTTTGTAACGCTTCCTCCTCTCCCTGCACCATACATCAATAGATGAAAAGCAGCCTTGAAGAACAAAACATCGCGGTTCCGTGTGTGTAGGGAGATTATTATGTACGATCGTAGCGAAAACAGTAGAGTCGAAACTGAGCAAGAAGTGTTTGCGCCATCCGAATGTGCTGCGGGTCGAAGTTTTGCGGGCCTCTACGCCGGCACGGCTGAGGGTACAAATGAAAGGCTCAAACCTTTAGCGGAAAGGCTTGCGCCCGGCGAATTCTTCGCGAGGCTGGGTCTTGGGAATCCATACGCAACCGGTCCTAAACCGCGTGCACGAAAGCTGGCCCGGCTGCTGTCGTTCCTGTATCCTGCCGCACTGTTCACCTTCCTATTTCTACTGGCAGTCTGAATCGGCGCATTTGGCTGGAGAAGCTTCATGCTGCCAAAGTAGTTTCCAGAAGCCCATACGTATCATGGGTTTGTCTCCGCGACCAGGCCAAGACTCAACTTCTCCAACAACTGCCGTACAATGTCAGTTAGTTTCTCGTAAAAAATCCTGATCCCTTGAGCAATGGGTGCGCCCTCCCCGTTATCATTAAACAAGCATATAAAGAATCGGACTCAACTGGTGGAAAGTGCAGTCTGCGGAGAATCTGGGGATGAACTCCTTGCACAATGACAAATTCCGATCGCTCTTGGGACAAGGACAATGGTCAGATCTGGTCTCACTGGTAAAAGAGATGCCCGTGTCTCTCGCCGCTGACTTGATTGGCAGCTTATCCGATGAGCATCAGCAAACGCTCTTTCGCCTTTTGCCGGTACAACTTGCTGCTGCTGTGATTACAAAATTCCCTTACTATCACCAATACATTCTGCTGCACACGCGCCCTCCCAAGGAAATGCGCGAGATTATTGATCACATGGCGCCAGATCAGCGCATGCAACTTTTTGATGAGCTTCCCGAAGAAGTTTGGCAGCGCCTGATGGATGAACTCGCCGGCCGCGAGTATGCCGCACCGCAGACAGACGACGCTGCGGAAGCCCGCATCGTCCCTCCTGAAGCGGAAGTCACCGCTCCCTTCCCAGGCCCGCCGCTTGTCCGGCGCGAGCGCGAGACCAGCGAGACGGTGATTGAGGCCCGCGGCGTCGAAAAATCATTTCTCCAGCCTGATGGCACTCGCGTTCAAGTGATCGCGCCCCTGGATATTTCGATTTATTCGGGGACCGTGGTTGCATTGCTGGGGGCTTCCGGATGCGGTAAATCAACTCTTCTCAGAATCCTTTCGGGATTGGCTGCGCCTTCTTCGGGCTGTGTTCTGTGGCATGGTACACCCTGTGCAGAGGCAACTCCCAATGTCGCGATTGTTTTTCAGAGTTTTGCTTTGTTCCCCTGGCTTACTGTTCTGGAGAATGTTGAAGCTCCGTTGATGGCCCGTGGTGTAACTGCACCCGAGCGCCGTCGCCGGGCATTGCACGTGCTCGATACAGTTGGATTAAAGGGATTTCAAACCGCGTACCCCAAGGAGCTTTCCGGCGGAATGAAACAGCGCGTCGGCTTTGCGCGGGCCCTGGTGGTTCAACCCGAAGTGCTGTTCATGGACGAGCCTTTTTCTGCACTCGACGTGCTCACCGCTGAAAGTCTGCGCGGTGAACTGCTGGAGCTCTGGCTCAACCAGAAAATTGATACGAAAACAATTTTTATTGTCACTCACAATATTGAAGAGGCCGTACTGCTGGCCGACCGAGTGATCGTGCTGGGACGCAATCCTGCCCACATTCGGGCAGATTTCCGCATTCCGCTGGCGCAGCCGCGTGAGAGGAAGTCGCCGCAGTTCCTCCTGTACGTTGATTACATTTACAAGGTGATGACCAAGCCAGAGGTTGCGTTTGCTCCACCTCCCGAAGTCGGCCAGAAGCGGATCTACCAGCCGTTGCCTCATGCCCGCCCCGGAGGCATTGCTGGATTGCTGGAGTTGCTTGTGGACCGCGGCGGCGCGGAAGACCTTTACCACCTTGCCGAGCAACTGCTGATGGATATTGAGGATCTGCTGCCCATCATCGAAGCTGCCGCGCTGCTTGGCTTTGCCCGGCTGGAGCAAGGTGACGTGGAGATTACTCCTGAAGGCCGCAGCTTTGCTGAAGCCGATATTGCCACCCGTAAGACCTTATTTCGCCATGCATCTCTGAAAAATGTGCTTCTGTTCCAGCAAATCGAGAGTACGCTGCGCGCAAAAGCCGACCACACCATTCCTCTGGAACTTTTCCGCGACCTGCTTGACGAGCACTATCCTGAAAATGAAGTTGAGCGTCAACTTGAAACTGCGCTCCACTGGGGGCGCGATTGCGAACTCTTCACCTATGATTCTGGCAACGAGAGGCTTCAGTTGATATTGCATCCGGAAGAGAAGACCGGCCAAGAGCGGGAAAGCGCCGCCGCGGAAAACAAGTCTTCGGAAGTCAAATCCTCATGACTCGGCAATCAACCTCAGCCGCCCTTCGCTCCCTCGTTCTTCCCTGGGGGGTAATCCCTCGTTCCAGCCGTTCTTTTCTGACTGATCTCCCGATCTTTGGCCTTGGGCTCGCCCTCTTCTACAGCGTTATTGCCATCAGTCGTTATTGGAGCGGCCCTCTTACCGCTCAGGTTGAGATTGATCTTCATCCTCGTGCTCTTCCTGTTTATGTCTTTTATTCGGTGATGCGCATTTCGATTGCCTATTTTTTGAGTCTGGCATTCACCTTAATCTATGGCTACATCGCCGCGTATAACGCGCGGGCTGAGCGCTTCATGATTCCTCTGCTTGATGTGCTGCAATCCATTCCTGTGCTGAGCTTTCTGCCGGGCGTAATGCTGGCCATGGTTGCGCTATTTCCCAGGAGACAACTGGGCCTGGAACTTGGCGCCATCCTGCTGATCTTCACCGGCCAGGTCTGGAACATGGCTTTCAGCTTCTACGCCTCGCTGAAGAGCATTCCGCAAGAAATGCGGGAAGCGGCACAGCTTTATCGCTTTAGCTGGTGGCAGTCATTCACGCAAATGGAGCTGCCCTACGCTGTGATCGGATTGGTTTGGAATTCCATGATGTCTGTGGCCGGCGGCTGGTTTTTTCTGATGGCCTGCGAGATGTTTGTCCTGGGCAACCGTGACTTTCGCCTGCCCGGTCTGGGTGCATATCTTCAGACCGCGGCCAGCGCCGGCGATACGCGTGCAATTCTCTGGGGTGTGGGCGCGATGCTGGTGGTCATTATATTGACCGATCAGCTCGTCTGGCGGCCGCTGATCGCCTGGGCCCAGAAGTTCAAGTTCGAGAATGTCGAAGCCACTGACGTCCCGCGCTCTCCCATTTTGGACCTGATTCGCCGCTCAAAGCTGATAGCCTTTCTCTCGCGCAAATCGGTAACACCATTGCGAGAGGCCCTTGTATTGCATTTTGCGCACAGAGATTTGCGTCCGGAATCGAGCGGCGGAAAAACCCAGACGCGGACGTGGCTTTTGTGGGCGTTGGGAGCCGCACTGCTGGTTGGAATCGCCTACGCAGTTTTCAATAGCGCTGTTCTGTTGGCGGGGCTGCATCGTGAAGAGTTGAAGAGCGTGGTTGTTGGAGCGGCCGCAACCTTTCTGAGAGTAAATCTCACGCTGGTACTCGGCGCCTTGTGGACAATTCCCGTGGGGGTTGCCATTGGATCTCGTCCCAGGCTCGCGCGTGTGGCTCAGCCGATTGCACAAATTGCTGCATCCGTACCGGCGACTGCATTGTTCCCCATCGTTCTTCTCGCGCTGGTTCGCTTCGGGGGCGGGCTGGGCGCAGGTTCGATTGTGCTTTTGTTGTTGGGCACGCAGTGGTACATCCTGTTCAATGTGATTGCCGGTGCCAGCGCCATTCCCACCGATTTGAAAGAAGTATGCAATGTCTTCTCTTTCAGCAAATTTGAGCGTTGGCGGAAGCTGATCCTGCCAGGCATTTTTCCCTTTTTGGTCACCGGCCTGGTGACTGCATCGGGCGGCGCCTGGAATGCGAGCATTGTGGCAGAATACTTTCACTTCAAAGGAGAAACATTCTCTACCACCGGTCTGGGTGCGGTGATCAGCCAGGCCACCGACAATGGCAATTTCAGATTGCTTCTTGCGGCTACGGTTTGCATGGCCGCGATTGTAGTTACCATCAATCGCCTGGTTTGGCGGCGCATGTATCGTTTGGCGGCGACCAGATTTAAACTCGAAGCCTAGCACGGCTACAACACCACTGTCGTTGCCGTTGAAGTGAAGATTCTGAACTTTATCCACACCGTTTTGTTTTTTGCGTCGTAAAACCAGCCTTCAGAGACGGCATCGAGGTCCGCTTGCGAAGCAAACTTTTTTACCGCTTTGCGGTCGCGCGCGACTTTGCGTGGACTCAACGCCTGCCGGTTGATTTTCAGCACATACGTTCGCTCCAGCAGTTTGCCGTTATAGTTGCCGCTGGCCGCGCCAATAGTGACCACCTCGCGCTTGAGGCGGTTGTCAGAGGTGAACTTGGTGGTGGAGAAGGCTCCGGCTGCGTACTGGGTGCTGATGCCGTCATCTTCGTATAACGTGTAATTGGTCGAGCCCGCGGGATAAATATCCAGCGTAATGGGATCAGCGGGCACCTGGTTCACCCACTGCATCACAGAGCCCATGGGGATGATGGAGCCTGTTTTGATGAAGACAGGCTCGCGGTCAATGGGAGCGGGGACAGTTTGAGTGCTCCCGCCCTTGTAGATTGTTCCCGTCCAATAATCGATCCAACCTGATCCTGGGGGAAAGCTTACAGATGCGGTGGTTGCACCCGCAGTAGTAACGGGCTGCACCAGGACCTGGCTGTCGCCCGAGCCATTGACGATCTGGGCCGAACCAATCCAATGCACCTGGTACTGTACCGGCTTTTCGTGGTACTGGATTTGCGCGTTGGAGTAGCTGAAGGGCAGCAACCGGTAGCGCAGTTGGGTGTAGGTCTTGAAGATATCCTGCGCCTGCTTGCTGAACTGCCAGGGAAAGCGTGATCCGGTCAGAGTGGGTTTCGATCCGAAAAACTCCTGGCAAGGGGTAAACGTGGTGTACTCCAGCCAGCGGATGTATAGCTCGTCATCAGGAACTCCGTTATATCCGCCGGTATCACCGCACCAGAAAGCAGTGGTGTCGGGAGTATTCAGACCGGATGCGATGCGCATCTCGGCGACCAGTCCCTCCCAGGTAGCATGTGAGTCTCCAGTCCACATGCCAGGATACTGATCTGCGTTAGGGGATTTCTGCGTGTGCGTGAGCACAAATCCGCGGCCGCGGTTGGCTTCAGCAGAAACCTCGTAAGGTATCTTGCGATACAGGGTCTTGTAGTGGTCCTGGCTGTTGTTGCCGTCCTGGAGCACGCCGTCTTTGGGATACCCGCCGCCGGTGTCGAGCTTGAAGAAGTTAAGTCCCACGTCAGTCCACGGCTCGTTGAGTCCCCGCCACCATGCGACCGTTTCCGGGTTGGTGAAGTCGAAGACCCCGGTAAATTTGTTGCCGTGCCAGCCTTTGCCGTTCACTACATTGCCGGTCGAATCTTCAACGAAGAGATGCTTCGCAACACCCCGTTTGTAAAGCGGACACTCCTGATCAACCCACGGCCACTCCCACACGCCGAAGTGGAAGTGGTTCTGGTGCAGAGTGCTGATCATAAGGGTGGGGTCAGGGAACTGCTGCGGATCGAAGGTGAAGCAGATGTAGCGGGCCGGTTCCTGGTTATAGTTGCCGCTGAGCCAGCTTGAATCAATCCAGTAAAGGTCGCCGCTATAATTCTCGCGAAGCTGCTTCATGTCGCTCAGCACCTGCGCCTGATCGTGATAGCTGCCGTAAAGTACACCGAAGGCCCACTGGGGCGGCAAAACCGGATTGCCATTGAATGCCACTGGGGCAGATGAGCTGGCGCCCGTCTGCGCCGTTCCAGCCGGAGTGTCACTCTGCGCTAAAACAGTTCCGACTCCCAGGGAGCACAATGATAAACACAGGAGCACAACATTCCCCAGTAGACGGCGATGCTGGTGGTGCATGGCGTTTCCTTTCCCGAATCGGTCAGCCATTCTTTTTCCTCCGTGTCAGTAGTGGGGGGTGGGGGGTACTACTTGAAGTAGTCCATTCAGTGTTAAGTCATTGAAATTAAATAACATAAGCCACCATTACTTCAAGCAGTTTTAGTAGTCCCCCTAGCGCTCGATTCATGCCCCCTGACATCAATGTCTAGATCCCCAGGCAGACCTCAAGCGAAATGATAAGCGACAATTCCTCAGGGACCAACGGTTTGATACCGACTTAATACCACACTCCACCTCGTTCCGCGGGAGGGTTTAACACAAAGGGCACGAAGGAACATAACACGAAGGAACACAAAGTGCCCGACGGGAAAAACCTTCCGGCCCTGGGGCAACCGATTAGCATCAAAGCTGCACTATCCAACCCTACTTCATTTATTAAACCCTACTTCCGGAATGGCTTGAAGCGCACCTTGAAGGTGTCGCTTGCTGTATTGTCTGCCGTGGTTGCGTCGGTTGTATTGCTGGCTTCAGCAGCGATTGCCGTGAACGTGCGTACACCACTGAAGAGCGGCCTCACATTGACGGTGAATACCGCATTGGTGCTGGCCGCGAGCACAGGAATGCTGCACTGTATGGTGCCGGCGCTGGGCGGATTGCAACTCGCCCCTCCGGGTACAACGACGGAATCCAGTTCGAGCGGTCCGGCAACAGTACTCAGGGTAAGTGCAACCGTGGCCGGATTGGTGGCGTCGTTATTGGTCACGGTCACGGTAATCGCTACCTTGCCTCCAAATGGAATGACCACCGGATTATTCGCCGCGTGCGTGACGGTGACGCTGATGTCGGCTGTCAATCCTGCGGCGCCGGTCACATTTTGCGTGAGTACAGACGAGGTGCTGGTAAGAAAGTTGGGATCTCCGCTATAAACGGCCGTGATGCTATGTGCGCCTATGCTAAGCGCATTGGTAGCGAAGGTTGCGGTCCCGCCGGAGAGGGTATTGGTCCCTAAGACCGTGCTTCCATCCTTGAAGGTTACCGTGCCGGTGGGCGGCCCTAGAGGACCACTCACGGTTGCGGTGAAAGTAACAGAGGTTGAGAAGGCTGATGGATTGGCTGAAGAAATCACATTTGTGGTCGTGGCAAAGGGAGCAATCCCAATTTCCCACATGCCACGCCCGTGAGTGGCAACCCGGAGCACACGGTTTGGGCTCTGGATGGCGATATCGAAACACGCAACCCGCGGAAGCCCGGTGCCATAGGGGTTCCAGGTGGTTCCTCCGTCCCTGGAGAAGTACACACCGATATCCGTGGCGGCATACACAAAATTGGAGTGCAGCGGATCTACGACTATGGAATTCGTCGGAACATCGGGAATACCGTTGCCCGAGGCTGTCCAGGTAGGGGGCGCGCCGCTGAGGTTGGTGGTCTTCCACACATGCTGACCGGCCGGCAAGCCGTAGCCATCGAGCGTGACGTAAGCGGTGTTTTGATTGTTGGGATCAATCACAGCCCGGGCCACATAAAAGGCCGGGATGGGACCGGTAATATCGGTTAGGGTCGAGGAGCCGGTGGTAGTGCCGAATATCTGGCCATCGGCCAGGCCCACAATGCGGACGTTATCGTTTTGGGGCGCGATGGCGATCGTGCTAATGGGAATACCATTCGCCGTGAGGGGAGCCTGGCTGACCAGTGGCATCGTCGTGCCCTGGTTGGCAGAACGGTAGAGCCGGTCGCTGCCATAATAAACCGTGTTCGGATTTCCTGGCCCTAAAGCTATCGGGGCATAGAACAGAACATTGTCGTTAATAGAAATGCCGTTGAACGAATCGGTTGTGCCGTCGCAGTGCACGGTTGGATCTACAAGTCCTCCGTAAATGCCCATAAAAGACCATTGGGCTTCGGTGGCGCAGGGTGTAGTTTTCGTGCGGGCAAAACCAATCAAGTTGCCAGTCTGATTGAAATAGGTGTGATACATCACGACATTCGTAGTATCGGCGGCATTCTGATCAATCAGGGCGTACCCGCCATCGCCGAAGTCAGCGCGGAACCAGCTTCCATCGGCCCGCATCATGGGTGTGCCGTTATCTTGAGTGCCGCCGATCATGAAATTACGGTCACTGGGATGCAAGGCCAGGCTCTGGAATTGCGTAGCTTTGAATCCGGATGTGTTGCGGCTGGTCCAGGTATTGCCGCCGTCGGCGGAACGCCAAACGCCGCCATCGTTGCCTTCATACATGACAGTGAAGTCAGAAGGAGCATAGACAATAGCATGAGTATCGGCGTGCAGGGTGCCATTAGGCGAAGTAAATGAGGTCCCGCCATTGATGGTCTTTTGCAGAGGTAAATTGCCGCCTCCGCCCAGGAAGAAAGTATTGGCATCATCAGGTTTGAGGGCGACCACAGCATCGTAAAAGCACTGCCCGTCACAATAGTTTGCGGCAGCAGCAACCGGAGTTCCCCAGGTAGCGCCGCCATCGGTGGAAATCCGCACCGTACCAGTGGCACCGCCGCCATCGCCGCTGCCGGCCAGCACAGTGACCGTGGAGGTCACTTTATTAATGGCAAACTTCATGGTGACCGCAAATAACTGCAAAGTTTGCGTAAAGGTTACTGTTGTCGGGTCTGCGGCCGCAGCATTGGTGCTGCGGTAGTAGCCGCCATCGCCGGGAGCAGCATTTCCAAAAACAGCGGTGACAAGGTTGTTGGGATTGCCCGGCTCCATGGCAATATCTGTAATGCTGCGGTTGCCGCTCACCGTGGCCACAGTGAGTTTTGCGAATGTAACCGACCCCGCCGGACCGGCGGCGTTGGTGGAGCGGTACAGACCACGCGCAGGCAGAACCGCCGCCGTGCTTCCGCTCAGACCGGAAAAACCCGACGTGGTAGACACAAAGATTGTATTGGGGTCGGTAGGATGAACCAGGATTTGTGAAATCGAGCGGCCGGTAAAAACATCAACGTTGCTGCCGTTTTTATTAAGAGGCCCAACCAGCACGGGGCTGGTATCGGCATTGTCAATGCGGTATACGCCTACACCAAAAAAGCTATCGAGCGCGAAGTTTCCCTCGCCGGTCCCCACATAGATGGTTGAGGGTTGCGAGGGAGCAATGGCAATGGCGCCAACCGCCAGAGACAAGGCGTTATCCAGCAAGGGCGTCCAGGTTGCTCCGCCGTCAAGCGAGCGGAAGACCCCGCCCTGGGCTGCGCCCACATAAACAATATTGGGGTTGGTAGGATGCACCGCAATCGCGGTAACGCGTCCGCTGACCGCAACCTCGCTGGGCGAGGTCTGCCCGTTGGGAATTGGAGAAGGACCAAGCTCCGTCCAGGGGAAACTGAGAGTAAAGGGAACAATGGTTCCCGGCGCTGCGGATACGTTTCGGTTTCCGTAGATCTGCTGCTCCTGCTGTTCCATGGTGCGGATGGCATCCATGCGAATGTGGAGATCGGGGGGATTATTTGGGTCAATACCACGAATGCGGCCAATATATTCCGAGCGCAACTGCAGATACGTCTGCTTATCTATCTTGCCTCGCAAGAAAGCCGGCACGTCGGGGTCGTTTTCCTCATTCTCGCCGACTTGAGCTGCCGGCTGTGCGCTCGCGGAGTTTTGGGAAGTTTTCTGCTGTGCTTCCTGGGCTTTCTCGGCCCGGGACTCTTTCGTCACGCTTTTCTTCGACGCGTTCTTTTTACCGGGGGCAGAGTAAGCACCCTGCGGCAGAGCGACCAACCCGAAAAAGAAAAGGGTTAAAACGATTGAACGGATTACCTGCGAGCAGCGGATATAGGTAAACATTTGCGCTTTCTCTCCTAGAAATCTTGAATGGTGGAAACAGTACATGACGGTCAACTTATTCAACACAGGGCCGAGTTGGTTTAGGTTTGGTGTTTTATGGGAAGGCGGATTCCAGCTTTCCCAATGACCTGACCCTCTTGCTCTCCAGGGAGGAAAGAAGCAGTAGTTCAGGCGAAGTCGATGCTTAGTTCCCAGCTATGCTAGAACCTCGTAAGGCAAGTTGGCAATTAACTATTTGGTAAATAGTAGATTTTCGCAGCTACTGCGGAGGCAATAGTTTATTGCCTTTTCCTGAAAGGAAGTTTTATCAGACTGCTTCTTAAAGTTCTAAACGGTTTTCAAAACCCAAGTTCATTCTGGCACAACAGCCATTTTTGAAATTGTGTCCCGCTTTTAATAGGGCTTTAATGGCTGGCGATAACCAAGAGAAGCAAATTCTTCGTGAAGCTTGGCTGCAAGAAAACATCTCGATAGCGTTCTGATCTTGAAGACACCTCTGGGAATCAGCCTTATGCGGCTATGTAGACACCAACGCGGAGTTAGAAGGCTCACCCCGCTCGGAGCACTAGCCCGATATTCAGCCTTTGAAGGAAGCAACATGTGTCTAGGGTTATTACTTTGTGTGCTGTTCGTCTCGCCGTCGGCTCGTGTGGTTCGGGCTCACCCGTAACAATGGGCAGGCTAAATTGAAAGGTGATAACTCATGTTAAGACTAAAATGCGTGATGATGACGCTGGCGGCAGGGCTGTCATGTATGTCACCGGCGCAGGAGCAAAAAACTGGAAACGTCTCCCAAAACGTCGTGGAATTAGAGGCGTTAAGCTACCCGGCCATAGCCCGCGCCGCCCGTATAAGTGGTCGCGTCGTAGTGCTGGTGAAACTTGATGATACAGGGAAGGTAATATCGGCTAGCGCTATACCGAAGATCGGGCTGATGAACAATCTCCTGACGGATGACACGCTCTCCAATGCTCGCAAGTGGCGCTTCAGCCCCAACCCACAAAGGGAAGCGCTGATCGTATATGATTTTCGGATCAACAAAGATTGTGCGGGGTATGAAATCAAGGGCAGGGTTCCCAGCACGTTTCATTTTCAAGTGCCCAACCTAGCTACGGTCACAGCTTGCCCAATACAAATAGACACGTCAACCGCAGCAAAATAACTCTGCAGGGCACGGGATTTTATTATCGGCATTTACATTGAGTTCTTGAGATAAAACTATGAAACACAAAATGGTTGCCACTGTGATGGGTGCGGTACTCGCAGTCGTTGTTCCGGCTGCCATGTTAATTCCGTTGAGGACTTATAAAAGTGGCAACTCGGTGGCGCTCGGCCCGCGAGCAGAGCGGCGGTTGAAAGATCCGCCACCGGGCACGTGTTGCTACTTTCAGCTTCGTGCGAATGAGACAAGAAGCCTTGTCTCGAACATGGCTCTTGTTCGGCTCGGCGACTCGAAGGAGGATGTGGTTAGGCGGATCGGGAACCCCGACTTTCAAACAAATATTAATTCCCAAGGCCTGTTTGTACTTCGTCCAAAGGCAGTGCTGTGGGGGTACTGGGTTAAGAGATGGAAAGATGTTCCCAATGACGAATTCGACAGAAGTGTTGTCCTCTTTTTTGACACAAACGACCATCTTGTAAGGGTTGATTCCTATTTCGAGCAAGTCAAAGACCTGCCTTGACGACCCTTGTTTCACCACCGGCCTCTTTGGAGGGGCATGAATCCCCGCAGGACTTCAAAGGCACAGAATGCGGGAAAATCAGACCTCAATCCACTACTTTTCACTTCATTTTGTGTTTCAATGAAGCAGGAGATTACTCCCTTGCGTAAACCATTCGTTATCCTCCTGATTTTTATAGGCTTAGGGCTTTTGGCTGTGGCAACTTCTGGCCAACAGGCGACCGACAGCAACGCTGCAACTACTTCGTCATCGTCATCATCCGGATCTTCATCAGAGCAGAAGCAACCCGGCGATCCAAATCAAAAAGACCAAAGTCAAAAGAAGGACGAAAGCACTCCTGCGCCAGCGTCGCAGCCTACAGCGTCGCAGCCTAGAGAAACGTCCTCACAATCGGCGGCGACTTCCTCCCAAACTCCAGCTACACCCTCGCAAACGCCAGCAGCGAGCCCGAGTTTGCCCCAAACCTCGGGAAAACAGCCCGGGGTAAAAGCAGTATCGCCAACCACTACGTACGAGTCCGGGACAGTCCTGCAGGTGCACACGCGCCTGGTGGTGATTGATGTGATCGCGACTGATGACCACGGCCATGCGGTCAGCGACCTGAAGGCCACTGATTTTTCATTGCTCGAAGACGGCAAGCCGCAGAAGGTGCGGGCTTTTGCATTTGAGCATCCTTTTGCTCCCGATCCCAATGAAAAAATGCCGGTGCTGCCGCCCAATGTGTTTACCAATCTTCCGTTATTTCCTTCGAGCAGCGCCATGAGCGTGATTGTGATGGATGTACTGAATACCTCACTTACCGATCAGGCGTATGCCCGCCAGAAGTTGTTGCACTACCTGGACAACATGCCTCCCAATGAACCCACGGCAATCTACATCATGGGAGACAGGCTGAGAATGGTGCATGACTTCAGCACCGATCATGCGGCGCTCAAAGAAGCCGTGGAAAAAACAAAGCTGGAGTCTTCTCTGCTGGCGGAATCCCCGCTGCTGGAAACTCCTGGATCGGCAGGAGCGGGCCCAGGTGCGGGAAATGCGCAGCGTGAACTGGAGCAAACCCGAAGAACAGTCAGGATTGAGTACAGCCTGCAGGCATTGCAGACCATTGCCCATGCGCTGGCTGGTTACGAGGGAAGAAAAAATCTTATCTGGATTTCGGCGGCCTTTCCACTCTCCATCGATCCCAATATTTCGCTGGAAGAGGATTCCGGGTCGCCTTTTGACGAGATGGAAAATCATGGACAGAAGGTCGCTAAAACTGCGCAGGTCCTGACCGATTCGCAGGTGGCCATCTATCCGGTTGATCCCCGCGGCCTGGCCACCTTCAGCACTTTCAGCGCCGCTAACGGTGGCGGCGGCTACAGCCGAAATCCGGCAGCATTCGGAAACGCATTGCAGGGAGAATCGCGCAGGCTTACGGCCGCCCATGACACGATGAATCTGTTGGCTGAAAATACCGGCGGAAAAGCTTTTTACAACCGTAACGACCTTGATAAAGCGATTTACGATGGCGTGACCGACGGTTCCACGTACTACTTGCTGGGCTACTATCCCGAAAACAAAAAATGGGATGGAAAATTCCGCAAGGTGCAGGTCAAGGCAACGCGTGGAGGAGTGAAGCTGCGCTACCGGTTAGGGTATTACGCCGCTGATCCGCAGCCGGTTGAGATCAAGCCGAACACCAAGCAACGTGATCGCGATCTGGGCGATGCTTTGCGGCTGGGCGGGCCGACTTTAACCTCTCTATTTTTCGAGGCAGGCGTGATGCCGCCTACCCCGCAGAGCCAAAACAAGGTCACGGTTAACTATGCCATCTCCCCGCATGCTCTTCGGATACAGCGCGGTGAGGATGGGCTGGAGCACGCCGACCTGGAATGCGTGGTGCAAGCCTATAACGAAAAAGGCAAGCCGGTGAACTCGGTACTTTCAAGCGTACAGACGGCGATGAAGCCGGAAACCTATCAGAAGAGTTTGAAAACCGGTCTCCCCTGCCAGAATCAGCTCGAATTGCAGCCGGGAAGCTACCAACTCCGCTTTGCGGTTCGCGATGCCCATACCGGTTTGATCGGCACATCGGATGGCAAGGTCAATGTGCCCGTGATTGCGGAAGTTAAGACTCCGGAACCGAAGTGAAGCAAGAGCGAAAGTTTCACCACAAAGGACACAAAGGAATAGCACAAAGGCACACAGAGAAAAAAGCAAGGAACCTGTCGCGGCTAGAAAATCTAATGAGAAACGCTGGGCACGAATAACAATAATTCCACGGTTTCCCTTCGTGTACTTTTTTTTCTTATTCCTTAGTGTCCTTTGTGGTTAAACTTTTTACTTCCTGCCGAATACCTGTTTGAGCAATGCTGTGGTCTGTGCCGCAGGATCGCGGCGTATCTTTTTTTCCTCTTCTCCCAGCATGTAGAACAGCCCATCCAGGGTCTTACCCACCACGTAGGAATCCAAATTCAGATTCTGGTTCTTTGAAAGTGAAGCAGCCATAGGATTTTGCATGAGCTGGTCATATTGCCTGATCACGCCTACATTTTCCATGGCATTGTGAACAACTGGGGTGAAGGCTGAAGTTAGTTGTTCCGAGCTCTGCTTCTTGAAATAATCCGTGGCGGCGGTATCGCCTCCGGAGAGGATTTGGCGCGCATCATCGAAAGTCATTCTGGTCAATGCATTGAGGAAGATTTGCTTGGCCGCAGGAGTGGCCTGCTCGGCGGCACGGTTCATCCCCACCTCGAGTTCATCCACCTGCGCTCCCATCCCGACCATGCGCAACCCGTTGCCGACGGTCCGCAACTTTTCCGGCAGCAGTATCTTGATCGCGGCATTTTTCAGGAATCCATCGGGCCTTCCGGTAGCGGCTACCGCTTTGCCTGTGCTTATTTGCAGGGCTTGCTTCAGGCCGGCTGTAATTTTGTCGGTGCTGAGGCCGCGGCCGTTAGCATTTTTGGACTGGGTGGCTTGTTGGGCTTTCTTCAAAAGGTCATCCAGCGACGACTGAGCAAGGCAGCAGACAGATATCGCCGCCGTCATCAACGTGATCATCAGAACCCACTTTTTCATTGGCTACTCCTTCGCGGAACGCTAGTCGAGATACTTGATAAAGATCACTTCGTTTTGTTTCTCGTTATAGAGCAACTCATCCACCAGGAAGCGGGTCATGAGGATGCCGAATCCTCCCGGGCGCATGCCCTTTTCCTCGCGTATCTTGATGTGCTCAATGGAATCCTCTTCTGGATTGCTGACGGCAGCATGCTTGAGCGAGTCAAAGCGAAAGCCGGCGCCGGGATCAGCAATGCGATAAAGGACCATCCTTCGAGTCCGCAGGCAGGCAACTTGTACTTTAACGTTGGGATCGAATTTACCTCCCCACTCGATGGCATTCAGCAAAAGCTCATGGAAGGCCTGGCCGAGGGATTCACGAACCTGGTGGGGAAGGTCAGAATCCAGCCCCATAAGAAACGACTGAATGCGGTCCACAACTTCGCGCTGGCAGGGGACCAAAAGCTGGACCCAATCTGGCTTGGCGGAGAGCACCTCAATCGCCGGCTGCGCTGGACACGCCAGAACTCTTTGGACTGTTGCCAGCAGCTCCTCTGATGAAAACGGTTTGCTGATGTACTGGCTGGCTTGTTCGCGCACGGCATGCAGCAGCGTTTCGGGCGCATGATCGGCGGTCATGAGGATGACCCGTTGCGTAGAGCCGCGCCGATGCAATTCAGTCAGCACATCCAAGCCGTTCATATGCGGCATCCAGACGTCAAGCAGCACTACGTCGAACTCGTGACGGGAAAGCCGCTCCAGACCTTCGAGTCCGTCGCTGGCCTCTTCTACCGCAAAGCCTGCTCCAGAGAGAACTCTATTCAGAAGCACGCGTATCGAGGGCTCGTCTTCGATGACCAGCACACGGCTTGGCGATTGGGAAGCAGGAGCGTCATTCATTTTTGAACCATCATCTTTAAAATTTAAGCTGTCATAAAAAAACCGTTACTTTTGAACCGCAGCACCGGCGTGGAAAGCGTTCACCGCCTCTTCAACGCTGGCGTAAATTTGAAAAACTTGATTCAGATGTGTGGTTTTCAAGACGCGCTCAATGCGCTCATTCAGACCAGCCAGCTTTAAGTCTCCGCCTGCGGCTCGTATCGAGGTCAGCAGGCCGACGAGCGCGCCCAAACCACCACTATCCATATACAGAACAAGGGACAGGTCCAGAACAAGGGACAGGCCCGGAACAACGGATGGGCCCGGGAGTGAGGGCTCGTTTTGACGGAGCAGTTCCTTTACCTGGGCACGCAACGAATCGGCCTCTTCACCAAAGACAATAATTCCTTGACAAACCAGCACGGTAACCTGCCGCAGGGAGCTTATTTGCAAGGTAAGGGCCATGAAGCTTCATTCCTTAGGGTAGAATTGAATTTTACCACCCAGTTTCATGTCATTCAGCCAGCGGTTGAGACTTGGCTTACAGCGGATTCAGGGATATCATTATAGGAGTATTCTCCCCGGGTCCATATTGGCTCCAATCGCGATGGACTTTGTACCCATTGCACGTGAGACCACAGACCGATGAAGTATTGCGAAACCTGTCATAGCATTTATCCCAACGAATTAGACTCCTGCCCTAAGGACCGAGAATCTCTACGGCAAGTTTCTGATCTCATGCCGGGCATGATTATCCGCGATAAATATGAGGTCATGGAAAAAGTGGGCATCGGGGGGATGGCTGCGGTATACAAGGCGCGGCACCTGACCTTCAACGAAATCCGCGCGCTCAAGGTGGTCAACAACAAGTTATTAAGCGACCCCGATTTTCTCAAGCGCTTCAAAAATGAAGCGATCATCACGCGTAAACTGCGCCATCCCAATGCCGTGCAACTCGACGACTTCGATACGACGGAAGATGGGCGACCGTTCATTGTCATGGAGTACGTGCAGGGCAAGAACTTGCGCTCCTGGATCTACGGGAGCAATCCCATCCCGATTCCCCGAGCCCTGAACATCTGCAAACAAATAGCGGCCGCGCTGGGAGCAGCCCACAAGCTGGGGATCGTTCACCGCGACATCAAGCCCGATAACATTCTGCTTGTGCCCCAACCGGGCCAGGTGGAGAGCACGCAAGACCTGGTCAAAGTACTGGACTTCGGCATCGCCAAGATGCAGGCAGACGGCCACTTTGACGGAGGCCGCAATGCCACCCAAACCGGCATGGTGGTAGGAACGCCACAATATGTTTCGCCCGAGCAGGCTTCGGGCAAAATTGGCGACCAGATTGACGGGCGCTCTGACCTGTATTCCCTGGGTATTTTGCTTCACGAGATGATCACGGGAAAACTGCCCTTCAATTCCGATACACCTATTGGCTACTTGATCCATCATTTGCAAACGCCGCCCACGCCGCCGGCCGGAGTCTCCCAATCCGTTTCTGCCTTCATCATGAAGGCATTGGAAAAAGACCGCACTAGACGGTTCCAATCGGCGGAGGAGATGACGAACGCGATCAACCGTTTGCTCAACGCCCCAATTCCTCCCGTGGTAAGACCGGAAACGGGAACATCCATTCTTACTCCACCAGGCGGCAGGCCAGCCCCTATTTCCCAGCGTACGCAGCCGTTCGCCACAGCCCCAGCGGTTCCCGTGCCCTCACCACGCAGCATAGCCGTACTGACGCCTTCGCACACAACCGGTACTTACGTGCCTTCAGCGGGAGGGACGGTTTTCGACGAGACCAAACTACGGCGCGGCAGGCCAGCAGCGCCAGGGTCTTTCGATTGGAAAAAACTAGCGGTGGTGGGTAGCATCGTTGTAGGCCTGCTGCTCGTAGTTGGAGCAGTCAGGCATTTTTTGGCAATCAGAAATAACCAGTCCATACAGACTGCACAGGACGACGCGCGAATCCTGCAGGATGTGAATGAGGCGCTCACTCATTCCGAACCACTGCAAAAGGCATCCGTTCATGCCGCCGTGCAAAACGGCGTAGTCACACTCACCGGCACGGTGAGCAAGCCTTATGATTCGGAAATTGCAGTGAACCTGGTGCGGGATGTCCTGGGAGTGCGCGACGTATTGAATGAGATTCAAGTGGTGGCGCCCCATGAACAACAGGAACCGGTATGGCGTTCGGAGCAAAACAAAAAACCGAACACGACCAATCCGGAGCCGAACAACAGCCACCCGGCGCCGACCCCCGGTCCGGCCAGCAACAATACTTCATCGTCGGGCAACGCGTCTTCTTCGGGTCGCGGGAACCAGGCAGCGGTTGAACAATACCTGCACGACGGCTACGGGCAGATTTCGAGGCAAGATTACCAGGGAGCGGCACAATCCTTTCAACATGCCCTGCAACTTGATCCCGGCAACCAGGCCGCTAAGGCGGGACTGCAAAAAGCGCGAGCGGCGAAAAATAAATAGCACTCAGCATTCAGCAAATTTAACCGCAGAGGACGCGGAGAAACGCAGAGGCAAACTTTTCTCCGTCAACACTCGGTCATGATTGCTGTACTCTGATTTTGTGAGCAGGCTCCAATCGCAATTTCTGAGATCCAAGATGTTCGGTAGGAGCCTTCAAATGAAACTAGCCAAAAACCTGCAGGTTGTACTGCTGCTGTGCGCCGGTTCTGCACTCTACGCACAATCTTCTGCAAAGAGTTCCCAGGCTAGAATGTGTCCGACGGCAGATTTGGCGGCGATCAAACAGCAATGGTCGGAGTGGACGGCAGCGTATGCATCGCACAACCTCGCCAAAACCATGGAAATCTTCGATCCAGAAGTAATTTTCAGCTTCCAGGGATCTCCTGACCAGAATTTTGCCGATCTCGAACGCGGATATAAAGATGAATTCACCAAGCCAGACAACAAACTCGAATGGGTGCCACAGTTCGAAGAGTTTGAATGCTCGGGAGATCTTGGCTTTGTGCGCTCGACCTGGGTACTGCGGCAAACTGATGCCTCAGGCAAGGTGACAGAGCTGGAGAAGAACCGGGGTGTTGACCTATTTAGGCGACAGCATCGTGGCGGCAAATGGAAGATTTTTCGGTCGCTTAACTATCCGTTCCAGCCACCTAAAAAAGATTAACCACGAAGGACACAAAGGGTAATTTTTCGCCGCGGATGAGCGCGGATCAACGCTGATTGAAGAATCGTCAAAAACCCAAGGCCCTTCGATCTCCGCGCGCATCTCTTAACCGTTCCCTAAACTAGCTGTTCCCCAGAACGGAATTACCTTCCGACTTGAACTTTTCGGTCTGTTCAGCTCCGTGTTGCGAGTACCAATTGCGCCAGGCTACGGGATCGTTAGGCAGGTTGACATCGGTAATCTCGCGAAGCGCCTGATAGACCCAATTGCGGGTAACCGCATTCAAGTCGGCGTCATCGCTAAGCTCAATTAGTCCGGGGACAGCCTTCATGCGCTGCTCGCGGGTCAGCATGCCGCTTTTGGCGAGGCTGCATCCGGCGCGCTCGCGTACGTCCATGGAAGGGTCATTGCGCAGGACGTCGAGGAAATCCTTAATAGTGTCGTCGGTGCCAATATGGGCAAGGCCTTCGACGGACCAGAAGCGTGTCTGCTGGTCGGGATCATGGGACCAGCTCTGAAGCCACTCGTGGATGAGTTCAGGTTCCACGCCGCGATTGGCGAGCATACCCAACTCCCAGGCGCTAAAGGGGCGTGATTTAGGGTTATCTTCGCCTGCACGCCATAAGGTCATGGCGGTGTCGCGCGATTTGTCTACCTGATTGACGGCGAGCTCAATTTCAATGGCAGCGGCGCGCACACGCAGATCGTTGGAGTAGAGCGCGGTGTCGCTCAGGGTCTGCCATTGTTGGCTGCGCTTCAGATGTCCGTGCCAGCCTGCTACCTTCTCTTCAATCATTTCGGTGGCGCCCACGTCGTGATTGACAGCGGCGGCAAGCAGGCGTTCCATCTGCTCCTGGGGCTCGCGGCTGTTGATGTATTCCACCTCGTGCTCGGAAAGCTTGGAATGCGTAGCCGCAACCGGCGGCCCAGCAACTGGAATCTGATGCCCGGTCAGGATGTCTATGATGGCTTGCATGGCGCCGGAGCGGACCGCAAAAATCGAAATCAGGAAAAGAGTCGAACCCATGACCGCAACCAGGGCCGCGACCCGGCGCAGGTTGATGCGCGGGCGAGGCCGGCGCTCGATGCCCATATCGGGAGAGATTGTTCTTGCTTCGGGATTTTCAGGTCCATCGGGTGAGCGAGGAATATCCATAAAGTTAAAGCCTATGACTGCTGCCGTACGAAGTAAAGTTACTTCAGTAAGGCCCAAGTTGTCAGGCACTACCCTTAAGAACGGTAGAGAAGGAGTAACTTGCAATGGGAGCAGCTACAAATTTTGCTGCTCCAAATCAAGCCAAAATGCAACTCATCGTGCCTGAGGCTGGGCCGCTCCTGTAGACGCGCGTATCGGTGTTCTTGCCGGATTCGCGGGCTCAGCAAAACTAAGCGATTCCATGCTGTGAATCAAGCTTTCAATGTCGTTCGGGTTGGTAGCCATGAAAGAGAACGTGACCGCGTAGTTGGGAAGCAAGGTGAAAACCATCGTCCGGTAAAGCGCAGGACTGCCGGGAGCGGGCTTGGAGACCAGATCGATCCGGTAGAACTGTTTGCCTCCAAAGGTGTAGTGCTTGTCGGTGTGCAGAGCATCGAAAGCCCCTGAATGCCCAACCGCC
The DNA here is from genome assembly GCA_035487355.1 of Terriglobales bacterium. Classification (NCBI taxonomy): domain Bacteria; kingdom Pseudomonadati; phylum Acidobacteriota; class Terriglobia; order Terriglobales; species Terriglobales bacterium. The sequence continues at coordinate 97,738 of DATHMF010000022.1, forward strand.
AGTTTAATGGAAGCATCCATGAAAACCTTTAGGGTGTCGGTGGGTTTGAGAACATCAACGTTGATGCTCATGTAACGCATGTCTCCGGCGGCTGCCGCTGAGGCCCCGGGAAGAGCGGTAAACAGCGTATACATATAACTTGCGCTGGAGCTGGAAGGCTGTGTCACGTTGCCCTCCCACCCCTCGGGATAACGATAAGAAAATCCGAAATAGCCGTTCACATAGTGCTTCTCGGTGATAGTCCCATAATCCGGGTGGGCTACATCTGCTTGCGGATCAGATGTCTGACAGACCAAGGGCGATGCCCCCACTAGTACGGCGCAAAATAGAGCAATGAAAATAAAACGTTGTGTGAACACAAGAGCCTCCGTTTTTCAGGGGGAGTGCTTCTAAGGGGGGATTAAAGAGGGTTTATAGGAGACAGTTTACAGCGGAATTTGCTTAGGAGCCAGCAGAATTTCTTAGTTATACCTCAGAGTGACATTACTTCAATTTTGCCTGCACCTTCTTAGGCAGTTTGGCTTTTACCATGTCATAGGAATTGCGGATGAGTTCCTTGAGCTCGCCGGCTTCCAGGGCATCATGGCGCTGCACGCTCACCCACTGGGCGCGGGCCATGTAGGGGGCGGGAATAATTCCTTCTCGCTCCGTCAGCTCGAAGAACTTATCCGGTGCGCACTTGAAGGCAAGATGGTGCGGTGGCCGCAAAACCACAATGGCAAACATTTTTTCGGCAATTTTGAATACCAGATCGTCACCCCACTGCACGGTTTCTGTGGCGTGAGGAAACGACATACAGTAGCGGCGGATGGATTCAACGTTCATCGGAAAAACAGTACTCAGTACCCGGTACTCAGTACTCAGCATCAGTTGGATGGCACAATTTCGATCCGAAGATTCAAGAATTACGCTGAGAAAAGGTCGAACTTTTTCCAACCCTTTGACTGAGTACCGAGTACTGCTTCTTCACGCCTGTTCGTGCCGCTCACCCAGAGCTACATCAGCTTCCATCTTGCGTTTGCCGCGGTAGAAGGTCACGTGTACGGTATCGCCGGCGCGGTGCCGGTTCATGACGTGCGCCATATCCTGCTGGTCCTGGATGTCTTCACCGTCAATGGCAACAATAAGATCTCCGCCCAGCATGATTTGCATGTTGCCCAGGTAGGCGCGCTCGGTGCCGCCGCGCAATCCGGCGCGGTCAGCGGCGCCGCCGGCGACAACCTGCAGAATCAGCACGCCATGTTCGGCAGCTAGGCCCATCTGGTCAGCAAGCTCGGGGCCGACAGGCAGCGTGGCCACCCCCAGCGAAGGCCGGCGCACTGTGCCGATGGTGATCAGGTCGTTGAGCACGGCCTTGGCGGCATTGATGGGAATCGCGAAGCCCAGGCCGGCACTTTGTCCGGCTTCACTGAAAATAAACGTATTCATGCCCACAACTTCGCCGCGCGAGTTGAGCAGCGGTCCACCGGAGTTGCCGGGATTGATGGCGGCATCGGTCTGGATGGCTTCATCTATGAAATTGCCGTTGGGGCCCCGCACCGGACGGATGGAGCTGATAATGCCTCGCGTCATGGTCCCAGCAAGACCAAAGGGATTGCCAATCGCGTAAACTTTTTGTCCTACGGCCAGGCGTTTGGAGTCGCCCAGCGTCGCAGGCTCAAGAACTGAGTCTCCGTGAATTTGAATGACCGCCAGGTCGTTGATCCGGTCGGTGCCCACGACCTGGGCGCGATATTTTTTCTTTTCGGAGGTGGTGACTTCAATCTGGCGCGCGTCGGCAATTACGTGGTAGTTGGTCAGTATGTGCCCTTCGCGATCAATAATGAACCCGGAGCCCTGTCCCTCTTGCGGCACCTCTCCATAAAAAAAATCGAACTGCACGGTACGTGAAGTGATGTTGACCACCGAGGGCAGGACTTTCTTGTAGACGTTGATATTGGTTTGCTCTTCAGCGTCAAACGTCTGCGGCTCGGCGGCCTCGATAATTTCCACATGCGCCGGGCGAGTCACGATTGCGCTCAGCGGAATGGCCTGGCCGAAATCGTGATGATGCGTGGTGAAGTAATAAAAGCCGCCTACCAGGAGGACGACCAAAACGAATATGCGTAACAGCTTCTTCATAATTCTCAAACCCTGCATTGAGCTTCGAAAGCTCTTAAACTTGCAAACAGTTGCTCGGTTTCCCGTTCCAACTCGGCGAGTGTGCCGGCGTTTTCAATAACGAAATCGGCCGCCTTGACCTTTTCTTCGTCTGGAATTTGGGCCGCCATACGGCGCTCTGCTTCGAAACGGGCCTCCTCCAAAGAGAGTTTAGCGCGGGCGGCGAAGCGATGCACGCGCTGCTCCGGCGTGCATGTAACGACCACAATCTTGTTGAAGCGGTCTTGCACACCTGCTTCGAGGATCAATGCCGCCTCAATGACCACGATGGCATCGGGATCATCGGCCGCGAAGCTGTCCATCCATTCGGTTTCACGGTCTATCACGGCGGGATGCACAAGTTGATTTAACTCCTGGACCCTGCCTCCGCCGAAGGCCTTTTCCGCCAGCTTGCGGCGATTAATGCTGCCATCTGGTTCGACGATGTCAACGCCAAAATGTTTCACCACTTCGGCATAAACCGCTTGCCCGGGCTGCATCAGGTCGCGCGCGATCTGATCGGCGTAATTTACATGAGCGCCGTGGCTCGCCAGCATGAGCGCAACCGTAGTTTTGCCGCAGGCCAATCCCCCTGTCAATCCGACACGTAGCATATTAGCGCGACCCCACCATCTGGGGCTTCGCCTGGCCCCGGCGCAGCTTCATGGCTTTGACCGTATTGGACATCAGCATGGCAATGGTCAGAGGCCCAACTCCACCCGGCACCGGCGTCAACGCGCCGGCAACTTCGGCAACCTGGGGATGAACGTCGCCCACCAGGGTCGAGCCCTTTTCGGCAAACTGGCGCTCGCGTTGGGTATTTCCCTTAAAGAATTTTTCAAACTCGGCCTTGTCGGTGATGCGGTTAATTCCGACATCAATCACTGCCGCCCCCGGCTTTACAAAGTCGCGCGTGACGAAACCGGGACGTCCGATAGCGGCAACCAGAATGTCGGCTGTGTGGCAGAGCCCAGGCAAGTCGCCCGTTTTCGAGTGGCAGACCGTCACCGTGGCGTTGTGGTTGAGCAGCAGCATGGCGACCGGCTTACCTACGATATCGCTGCGGCCCACCACGACTGCGTTCTGCCCTTCTATGGCGATTGCGCTGCGCTTCAGGATTTCGATGCAGCCCGCCGGCGTGCAGGGCACCAATCCGGGACGCTTGGTGGAAAGATTGCCGACATTCACGGGATGAAATCCATCCACATCTTTTTCCGGAGAAACTGCCAGCAGAACTTTTTTTTCATCCACCTGCGGCGGCAACGGCAGTTGAATCAGGATGCCATCAATCTCGTCGCGCCGGTTCAACTCATGCACGCTCTCCAGCAACTCCTCGGTAGTCACCGTATCAGGGGGCGTGAGCTTCTCGCTGTAGATGCCCATTTCTTCGCAGGTCTTTACCTTGCTGCGAACATAAATTTCTGAAGCTGGGTTGTGACCGGCCAGGATCACAGCCAGCCCGGGGCGCGCGCCGGCTTCTGCCAGCTTATGCACCTGTTCCTGAACTTCAGCCTTGATGGCTGCGGCTATTTTGTTGCCATCCAATATTTTTGCAGACATAGATTAAGTATAAAACCTTAGAAGCTCTCTCAAAATAGTATGGTCTGACAGGGACACGGTTCCACCTGGTATCCCGCTTGAGGGTGTGGGCGGGTGCATCCTGCTTCCATCGTCAGCAACAGAAAATCGGGAAGGGCTTGGAGTTCTGTGCAAACGAATCTAAATTGTAATACTAAGCCGGGTCTTAATTGTTGATGCGGCCCAAACAGCTAGCGGCTGCACGCTCTAACAGAGCAAAAAACTAACCACAAAGGACACGAAGAAGGCTAAGGATTTATATCCCACAACGTGACCTTATTATCATCGGCAATCGCGAGCGTCTTGCCGTCGGGACTCCAGGCCAGCGATCCCACTTCGCCGGTATGGTCCCGCAGGATGTGCAACAGTTTTCCGCTGGCGACATCCCACAACGCGATTATGTGGTTATCGGGTGCGCTGGCCAGCCTTTTACCGTCAGGACTCCAGGCTACGGCACGTACCGGAGTGGTGCCGCCATAATCCAGTGTGCGATAGGCCCACACCGAGCGCTCGTCATAGATATCCCACAGCCTGATCGTGGAACCGGGGCCTGCGCTGGCCAGGGTCTGGCCGTTGGGACTCCAGGCCAACGATAACGACGCGTCAGGGCTGTCGCTCTCAGTTCGTATCAGCTTCCCGCTGGCCGTATCCCAGACCTTGATGGTTTTATCCGCACTGCCATTGACCAGTACTTGCCCATCGGGACTCCAGGCCAACGATGTGACTTCACCCGTATGGCTGAGGGTCGTACGCAATGCTCCGCTGCTTGCATCCCACAACTTGATAGTTCCATCCCAACTGCCGCTGGCCAGGGTCGTGCCATCCCGGCTCCAGGCCAACGCTGTCACTCCGGCGGAGTGATTGAGCGTAGAAAACAATTCGCTGCCGTTTCCATTCCAGAGTTTGATGGTCCCATTCCAACTCCCGCTCGCCAAGATCTTACCGTCCGGACTCCAGGCTAACGCATAAACGTAGCTGTCATGATTCAAAATCCGCAGCAGTTGCCCGCTCTGCGCATTCCAGAGCTTGACAGTCCGGTCCAAGCTCGCGCTGGCAACTATTGTGCCGTCAGGACTCCATGCCACCGATTCTACGGTGCTGATATGGGCTGGGAGCGCCCGCAAAGATGGGCTACGGTCCACCGGCAGTGTCACGGTAGGCGCTGCTGCTGGAGCAGGCTTAACGGTTGGCGAGTGGTCAGTGGCAAGCAGGGCAGAAGTGAGAAGCGCGATTAACGCAAAGGCACCATATCCCGCAATGAAGCCCATGCGAAGTCTTCCAAAGTCTTTGGTAATCCATACAACACCGATTCCGATCATGAACAGGCCAAACGCTGAAACATCCATGGCCTGGGGAACAATCATACCGGCGGCAATGATAAGCACAAGTATTGTGTAGTTGATGCCCAAAGGCTTGGGCCATCGTGGACGGTACGTAACCAGCCATCGCGCCACGCCCGCGCAGAGCGCAACCAAGCCATAGAGAATGCGCCGTTTCCAATCGTCAGTAGCTAAACAGGCGATACTGAAGCCGGAAGTTAAAGCTGTCAGAAGCCATTTGTTTCCCCTTTGCGTTAGCGGGAAATAAGTCGGAGTGCGCAGGCGCGGCTGTGGGGCCAGTGGTGATGGAGGGGTATGGTGTGCATAAGATACAGCGTACGTGTATTGCACCCGGCGCCCAGCCGGCCTGGCTTGAGTCTGCTTGGTGTAGATGTGCCTTCGGTGGGCCTGTGGACGGGGTTGCAAGTGTTGCCCGCTTTGTACGGCCTGGGCGGAAGGAAACGGATCGCGTCCTCCCAACTGTTTAGTTCGTTCACACCACGGGCAGCTTGTCAGATGCTTGCCGTAACGGTGCTGGATATTAATATGGCACGGAATCAGGGCAGCTTCGGCTTCTTCCAGCGCATTTTGCCATGCCTGCGCATCCGGTCTGGCGGCGGGATTGCGGTGTCCGTCTTCAAAGCAGCGAATAAACAAATGCTGCAGCAATGGGTACAAAATGTTGAACGGCGGAGAAACCGGCATGGGCCGGTAAGGCACCATGTTTTTCGACGAGTAGGGGAAGTGTCCCAAGCGAATGCGCTCTTCATAAGGCGGCGCATCACCAGAACCCAGATAGATGCCGGCAAAGGGATGCGTTCCCTCCATCAGAAGCTGAAAGAGGATGATGGCCAAGCCAAAGCAATCATGCTGGCTGGTGCGGTCCACGGTTGAGAGATCGCAGTTTTGCAGCTCGGGTGGGGTGTACTCGGCTGTTCCCACCGGGCAACGGTAGACGCGGTTACCCTCGGGATCATGCACCTGAAAAGAATCGGTATCCACCAGCGTGACCAGGGCACGCTGAGAGGCGAGTATGTTGCGGCTGTTAACGTCGGCAACCAGATCGCCGGCTTTGTGTACTGCGACAAAAGCTGCAGCAAGATTGCGGGCAGTTTGATGCAGGTAATACCAGCTGAACAGCGGGCAGGATTGCCGCCTGCCTCCAGGATTGTAGAAGTTGACGATGGGAATCAGGTCGCTGACCCGGCGCATGAGAAACCCAACCACCTGGCCGCGCCGGTCAACGTCGCGCAGCAAGTCGATGGGCCAGGCGACGGAAACGTGTCCATGTGAAGCCATGGGATCATCAAGAGGATGGGCCACCATGCAGGTCAGCTTGCGTGCCCGCTCCTGGTTGGGCTCGTGGTAGATCTTGGCGAGAAGCGAAAAATCCTGAGGAACAGGATAGATGCAGCCTTCGCCACCACAGGTCAGTGCCGAGGCCCTACTGAAGCTGAGCGGCCTGCCGCTACTTGCCCGTTGCAGACGCATTGCAATAAATCCTCAAGCCAGCTTGCCACAGGTTGCCAACAGCAGCGTAAGGTCGTCATCGGCCCGTCCGGTGATGCGGGGTGAGCGTAAGAATGAAGTCAGTTGCTCCTGCGCTTCCGCCTCATCGGTCGAGCTCTTCACGAAACGGAACAACGGAGAAAAGAAAGGAATGTGGGCCTGATAGGGCTGCATATCCAGCGCCAGCAACTGCAGGCCGTCAGAAAACAGAGCCAGACTTTGCGGCCGGCCTTGCCAAACGATGATTTGCGCACAGGAAAGATATTCCGCCGATGTCAGGAAGTTGGTCTCATTGACGAATTCTCCGCGCTGCGGTTTGGTCAGCGCCAGAATCTGCTCTTGATTGTCTTCGATCACAGCGGCGCCGTCGCCCACTTGCGCGGCGGCGGCAAAATCCGGGCCAGCTACTACTAAGATCAGAGTTGAAGCCAGATCAGCGACAGGATGGTTCTCTTTCGCAGCCGCTTGTTCAACTGCTGCGCGAGCCGCCTCCAGGGCCAAGGAAAGCAGCTTTTTGCCCTGCTGCTCTTCAAACTTCGGCAAAGCGGTGATGCTCAAAGCCGTGATGCTCGACGACGCTGCCTGAACGGCTGCATCTGCCGCGGTGCGCGCGCCGATTTCGCTGAGAGGAGCAGAGCCGGCGCCATCGGCCACCGCAGCCACCAGGATTCCGCCAGGCAAGACGCGCCAACTGTGAGCATCCTGGCACGGCTGGCCGCTCTGCTGATGGCTGGTTCCCTGTACCGATGCCCCTAAGACTCGCCATGGACCGATTGGCATCTTCTTAGCTTCCAAATATCAATTGTGGTTTCAGACGTTGGCCCAGCCCGGAGGAGGCAGGGCAACCTGGTCGCTGACCTTCGATTTGGAAACGGCGTGCATGCTGGCGGAGAGCCACACGAACAATTCCGCAAAGTTGAGTCCTGCCAGTTTGAGAGGGGTTTTCACCGCGATAGTCGACAAGCGCTCCATGTTGGCGTTCTCCACGCCCACGGCGAAAAACGAAACGTGCTTCAGGCTTTCGTCATTTTTGATCCGCTGTGCGGCCCGAACCACAACATCCTCAGGTTCTCCCTGGGGCTCGCCATCGGTGATCATGAATACCCAAGGGCGATAGTAGGCGATGCCGCTGGCCTTGTACTGCTCTTTGCGCGCCTGCACCATGTCGAGTGCCTTCTGGATCGCTTCGCCCATATAGGTCACACCCTGGGCGGTGAGGGAAGGCGGCTGAAATTGATCGGCGGTCACAAAATCCTGCACCACGTTGACTGCGCTGTCAAAGGTGACGACTGCGACTTCCACGCGGCGCGATGCGACCGGGTCTTTTGACAAGTCATTCTTAAATACGCGCAGGCCTTCGTTGAGCGCAGCAACCGGCGGTCCCTGCATGGAACCCGAGGTATCGAGCAGAAGCACGCACGGGCAACGGGGCTCGGGGTTTTCTGCAAACTCAACCGATTGCTCCAGGTTTGGCTTAGTAGACATACTTACCTCCAATAGCACGAGGGCCGCGTGCGTGGAATTTACAAAATGGGAAGTTGCACAATTATAAACGAAACCCTGAATCTCGCATGACAGGCTGCTTGGAGGCCAGCAGTAGCGAAAGGAGCGAATGCTGAATGTGCGGCTACGTCTTGCTCGCCAACTCGACTGCGCGCAATAATGCTTGCGCCTTGTTCCTGCACTCCTCGAATTCGGTTTCAGGAACGGAGTCGGCTACAATGCCGGCTCCCGCCTGTACGTAGGCCCGCTTGCCTTCGACCAGCATGGTGCGGATGGCAATGCAGGAATCCAGGTTCCCGGCAAAATCGGCATAGAGCACGGAGCCTCCGTAGATGCCACGGCGCACCGGCTCCAGCTCTTCGATGATCTGCATGGCGCGCACCTTGGGCGCGCCGCTCAGCGTGCCCGCAGGGAAGCAGGCGGCGAAGGCGTCGAGCGCGTCCAACTCGGGACGCAGTTTGCCTTCAATGGCAGAAACTAAATGCATCACGTGCGAATAACGCTCTACGAACATAAGCTTGCTCACCTGCACGGAGCCATACTGGCTCACGCGGCCCAGATCGTTGCGCCCCAGGTCAACCAGCATCACGTGCTCGGCGCGCTCTTTCTCATCAGCGCATAATTTGGCTTCAAGCTTCTGGTCTTCCGCTTCATCCACTCCGCGCGGCTGCGTTCCCGCAATGGGACGGTAGCTCAGCTTGTTGCCCTCGACTTTCACCAGCATCTCAGGCGAAGAGCCCAGAACGGTTCGCTCGCCCATTCGGAGAAAGTACATATAAGGTGACGGATTCACCGCCCGCAGTGCACGGTATACATCGAAAGGCTCGGTGGTGAGAGTGAACTCCTGGCGATTCGACAGCACCACCTGGAAGATGTCGCCGGCAGCAATGTATTCCTTGGCCTTCACGATGTTGTTCATGTACTCTTCGCGCGTCAGGATGGTGCGTGAGATCTGCTTGGCAGACGGCACTTTGGATTTCTTTGCCTTCTTCCGATGTTGTGCGGGAATTCCAGCCGCCAGCTTCTTTTCAATGGCGGCAATATCGTGAGCAGCGCGATCGTAAGCTTGCTTCAACGATCCTTTGCGCACGTCGGCGGCTGCGATGATGTGAATCTGGTGGCGCACGTGGTCGAAGGCCAGCAAGCGGTCGAAGAACATGAAAGCTGCATCGGGAATCTTCAGGTCCGATTTGGCGAGCGAGGGGATGGGCTCGAGCTGCCGCACAGTATCGTAGGCAAAGAATCCGACTGCGCCCGCAATAAAAGGCGGCAGGCCTGGGATGGCAGCCGGTTTGTGCTCGCGCAACAGCTCGCGCAGGACCTGGAACACGCTGCCCTGCCGTCGCTCGGTTTTTTTGCCGCGCTCGATTTCAATCCCTTGGGGCCCGGCCCGCAACACCATATAAGGATGCGCACCCAAGAACGTATAACGTCCGACCTTTTCCCCGCCTTCGACCGACTCCAGCAAAAAGGCGTTGGGCTCCTTAGCGGCAAAGCTCAGGAACGCCGAAACCGGAGTCAATAGATCGGCATGCACCGATTTCACCACCGGAACCAGCGTGGCTTCTTTGGCAAGACACTGAAACTGTTTGTAGTCAGGGGTCAGCATGCGAGTGTCTCGATTATAAACAGGGTCGGTTCACCACGGAGGCACGGAGACACGGAGAGAGCAGAGACGTGTCATTGCCCACACGGTGCTGATTTCCTGACACAAAAATCGCCCTACTTTAAAAGTCTAACCCATTCACTTTCAACAGTTTAACTTTAGGTTGCTGACCTGCATTTTCTCCTAACGCAAGCGCGATTCAGGAGAAACGGCGATGAGAGCGAGCGGCAAAATTCAAAAATTTCAGATAGCGATTGATGGAAATCGGCTTCGGCTTCTTAAAGATCATTGGCTGCCGGTAGCTGCCTTCGTGGCGCTGAGTCTTCCTCTGACTTTGGTTCAGACCGTGCCTACAGTGCCGACGGTGAATCCGAATGTAACGAGTTCCACTGTAGTTTCAACCACTGCGATCCCTGCGATTCCCATCCCACAACCGGCGCCGGCAAGCAAGCCGGCGCCCCTGCCACAAACGGCGGCAAAAAAAGTGGAGCACCGGAACCCGCATCGCATTTTGATCAGTATTCCTGACCGCAAGCTGGCGTTGCTCGAAGACGGCAAGGTGCAGAAGATTTATCCGGTCGCGGTGGGAGCGGACGTTACCCCCAGCCCCACCGGCGAGTTTCACATTGCGCACAAGATTGTAGGCCCTACCTATAGCCATCACGGCAAGGTTGTCGCGGCCGGCAAAGGAAATCCACTGGGCAGCCGCTGGATGGGCCTGGACAAAGAGCATTACGGAATTCATGGCACCAACATGCCGCAATCCATCGGCCATGCCGCGTCGCATGGATGCATCCGCATGGGCAAGCACGATGTCGAGGAGTTGTTTCAGCTTGCCGGCGTCGGAGACGTGGTCGAGATCCACGGCGAACGCACAGAAGAGATGGCGCAGATTTTCGGCGGCCTTCAGCCGGAACAGCCGGTTGAAGTAGCGCAGAACCAGGAGCCTGACGCAGGCGGCGGCCGATAGGCACAACCACGAACAAGATCGAATCTGCAATCGATCTGCCTTCGAAGAAGGCAGAAAAGAAAAAGGAGAAAAGACAATGATCAACGCACTGATGGGAATCGCAACCGGAATGGCACTTTCGCTGAGCATCGCAATCTTGATGGAACGAATGCTCTTTCGCGGATTGTTGCGGCTGATGTTCGCCGGACCACGTTTCGTCCGTCGAGCTGTGGAACCCGGCCGTGGCGACCTGGAAGCAATGCGCCGCGCGGGAATGTAGGAGGCAGGTCCAAGGTCCAAGTTGCAAGCTGCAAGGCAAGCCGGATTGGGCGCGATAAGTCCGGTTCATCTGCAGCGGGTTTTTCTGAGAACTGAGAACTGAGAACTGAGAACTATTCACGAAGTTACGCAAGTTTAGGGAGAAGAAACATGCTGGCGCTCAAATATTTGCTCACAACCATCAGCTTCGGGTTTTTCGCCGTAGCTATAGCCTTAACCGTTTTTGATTTTTCTTTGTTGTTTCAATATCGCCGTTTACTGGCCAAGGGCAGTACGGAGAACCTGCCTATCCCTCGGCCGGTGCGCTGGGCATGGGCGGCAAAATTATGTGCCGTGGCATTGCTGCCCATGCTCGTGTCCCAAGGAATTGTTGTGATTCCCAGCGGGATGGCCGGCGTACGCGTCAGCCAAATCTCCGGACCGCAGCCGGGGACGCTTTATCCAGGCGCGCACTTCGTCAAGCCGCTGCTGGAAGATGTAGTGCTGTATGACACGCGCGAACAAATCTTCACCGCCGGCGGCGAGGAAGAAGAGAGCACGGAAGAGCAGGCTGCGGCACCGGCTAAAACAAAGGTCAAAGCGAAGAAGAACGGCATTCTCACCGTGCAGGCGCGCGAAGGATTGCCCATCGGAATTGCAACCACCGTGCGTTATCGTTTAGACGCCAACCGGCTGGCGTTCATCCACAATAATCTGCCGTCCTCAGTCGAAGACGAGTTGGTACCTTCGGTCGTAGCCAGCACCTTCCGCGACCTTATTCCCAACTACACCGTGCGAGAAGTTTTTGCAGTGAAGCGCGAAGAGATCCGCCGCCTGGCGTCGGATGAAATCACGAAAAAACTGGGAGCGGACGGCATCGTGGTGAATGAAGTCATGCTGCGCGACATCCAGCTTCCGCCGGAATATTCCCAAGGCTTGCAAGGCCTGTTGCTGAAAGAGCAGGAGGCCGAGCGCATGGGCGTAGAAACCGAAATCCAGGAAAAGCAGGTGAGGATTGCCGAGCTGCAGGCTGAAGCCTCCAAGGTTCAGGAGGTGAAGCGCGCTGAAGGCGACGCGGGCGTGCGTGTGTTGCAAGCCAAGGCCGAGGCTGATGCCATGCAATACACGCTCCCGCTCAAGCAGAAGCAGATTGAACAAAGCCGCCTGGAAGCCGAGGCACGCAAAGAATCCACGATCAAGAACGCCGAAGCTGCGGCCGAAGCCAAGGTCATTGATAGCAAAGCAGAGACCGAACGCCGCAAGCTGCTGGCCGGGGCGGAGGCCGATCGCATCCGCGTGATCGCGGCCGCCGATTCCGAGCGGCTGAAGAGCGAGGCCGTAGCCCTGCGGCAGAATCCGCTGCTCATTAACAAGATCATGGCGGAGCGGCTCTCCGACAAGATCCAGATCATGATGGTTCCCATGGATGGCAAGTTCTTCCTGGGAGATCTCCTGCGCGGAACACCGGGCGGAACAATTTCTCCTCAGGCCGCCCCCGCGCAGGATGATCCTGCTGAAGATTCCGCCACTAACACTGCAAGTCGCTGAGCGCCTAGTGGAGGTTGCCCTGGCTAATCCAACCGGATGATCCTGCTTCGCCGTGGTGGGGTCATCCGCAGCCGGGCAAGAGCAGTCAGCCCAAGTGAGCAACATGCTATGATGCGCTCGTTGACCTCAGAAACCCCATATTTATTGTCTGGGCTCTGCCGAAGTTGTAAACGGCAGCATCGAGACGCGTATCAGGGCAGGATTTCAGAGACTATAGAAAGAGTCTCGTCCTTGTCATTCCGACACGAAGTGGAGGAATCCCTTTTGTGCCGATAGCTTCTCTGTCCGCGAGCCTGAAATCTTTGGAGCTGATAGGGATTCCTCGTCGCTCCACTCCTCGGAATGACAAATTCAAACGCCACGATGATGCTCAAGCATTTCGAGCACTACATGCGTGTGTTCTCCTGATACTGCTCCTCCTGCCGCAATTGCAAGCACAATCCGCTCCCACAAATTGGAACGAAGCCGCTCGCGAGCTTGCCCATCAGATTGCAGAGAAAGTCGGCTCACCTTCCAACGTTTCGCTTGCCGTAAAAAACACCTCTCCGCTGTCGGGCAGCGATGTAGCTGAGATTCGACACACGGTAGAAGCGCAGTTCAATTCTTCGGGATTGCGGATTGTTAAGCCCGATCAATCCGTTGCCGACGTACAACTTACGCTCTCACAAAATGTGCAGGGCTGGCTGTGGGTGGCGGAGATCCGCCATGGCAATAACAGTGATGCGGTCCTGATTCCGGTTTTTACCCGTCAGGCCCCGCCTCTCCCCGGCGTCTCCAGCACAATGACACTGCATAAAACTTTTCTTTGGTCGCAGCCCAATGCTACCCAGGTGTTGGATGTAGCAATTCTCGGCGGAGGTTCAAATCCCAACGCGCTCCTGGTGCTGGATTCTTCTATGGTCTCTCTCTACCACATGCAGCAATCGCATTGGGAGCTGGACCAGGCGCAACCCATTGCGCGCTCGCGGCCGTGGCCGCGCGATCTGCGCGGACGCCTCATTGTAGGCCACGACCGCAAATTCGAAGCGTATTTGCCCGGAATGAAATGCAGCGGCTCTGCCGATTCAGGTTTGACCATGGAATGCCACAGTGCGGATGATCCCTGGCCGTTGGGCGCGACCAGCGACGGCCCGCGGGGTTTCTTCGGTGCACGAAATTTTTTTACCGGCGTGACAAGCGGGGGCGCCACAAGCACAGGGGCGTTTTTCTCGGCGGCTTCCGCACAGCAAGATTCCAAAGAGTGGTTCTTTGCGCAAACCAACAGCCTGCTGCACTTCAGCGGTAACGCATCAGGGGGAATGAATGGCTGGGGAAGCAATATTGCCGGCATTAAATCTGGCTGTGGACGCAATTGGCAAATCCTGCTGACCGCGTCGGGTGACTATACGCAATCGGATTCCATTCAGGCAGCCGAAGCCGAAGGTGTTGCACTCATGCCGGTGGCAGCGCCTGTGGATTTCGCCGGTCCGGTAACAGCATTGTGGGCTGCTGTCGATGGCAGCAGCGCCATCGCTGTGTCCAAAAATCTGAGCACTGGAAAATATGAAGCGTTCAGTCTTTCTATTACTTGCCATTAGCCTGTGGCTGGCAGGCCTCGGCCATGCTGCCACCCGGCCGCATTACGGTGGGACACTGCGCGTCGAGTTGCGCGCACAGGTGCCCTCGCTCGATCCGTCGGCGCCGGAAGTTTTTTCCGAGCAGGCCGCGCAGGAGCATATCTCTTCTTTGATTTTCGAGCCGTTAGTCAGGCTCGATCAAAAAGGCTCTCCATTGCCGGCGCTGGCAGTTACCTGGCAACATTCACCTGACTTCAAGAGCTGGCAGTTCAGTTTGCGTTCGTACATCAAATTCCACGATGGGATCCCATTTACTGCGTCCAAAGCAGTCGAATCTTTGTTGAAGATTCCTAGTCCTCGCTGGCGCGTGCATGCTGAGGGCAACGATACGTTGGTTTTTGAATCAGACTCGCCGCTGCCAAACTTACCCGCGGAGCTGGCGCAAATGCGATACGCCATCGCCCACGGCGCAGGCGCTTCCATTGCCGGCACAGGGCCTTTTCAAGTTACCTCCTGGCAGCCGGGCAAGCAGCTTGCTCTAAAGGCGAACGACGACTACTGGGATGCGCGTCCGTATCTCGATTCCATTGAGATCACCCTGGGCCGCTCTTTGCGTGATCAGATGGTTGATCTGGAGCTGGGGCGTACTGACCTGATTGAAGTTGGCCTTGATCAGGCGCGACGCGCGGCCCAAGAGGGCAAGCGCGTGGTGACGTCATCACCGAACGAAGTACTGGTGCTGGTGTTCAACCCGGGCAAACCCACGGTCCAGGAAGAACGTTTGCGTGAGGTCATCGCCAGCGCGCTGGATCGAGCAGCTATAAATAATGTACTGCTGCAAAAAGCGGGAGAGCCCTCCGGCGCCCTGCTGCCGCAATGGATGAGCGGTTATGCGTTTCTTTTTCCCGCGGCGCGCAACATGGATCGTGCTCTGCAACTGCGCGCCGAGATCGTAGTTCCCACCACGCTCATTCTTGATTATGATTTTTCTGATCCGCTGGCGAAAGCTGTAGCCGAAAGAGTTGCCGTGAATGTGCGAGAGGCCGGACTCAACATGCAAGCCCTGGGTGAAAATCTGACGGCTCGAGGCGCAACCGCCGATCTTCAGCTTGTGCGGGTTCGCTTTGTTTCCATGGATGCTTCTACAGCGTTGAACAACCTCGCCGCAGCATTGTCATCTGCCAATGCACTCCCCGCGGATGCACCGAAAGCAAGCGATGCCAATACGCCAGCCGCAATCTACCGCTCGGAACACGATTTGCTGAATGGATTTCATGTTGTTCCCATCGCACAGGTACCCGAAGCGTGGGGATTGAGCGGCCGGGTCAAGAACTGGGTACAGTCCCGCGAAGGTGGTTCGAGCATGGCTGACATTTGGCTTGAAGTTCCTCAAGGTTCCGATACGCATGCGGAAGGCCGTCCGTGAGTTTGCGGGCCAGGCTGGTCGCGCTCTTTACGATCACCATTGCGCTCACGGTCTTTCTTGTGGCTGCGCTGGTTTCTTCCAGCACGACGCGAGCCTACGAACGTATTGACGAAGACCGCACCGAGGCGCTGGTCAGCCAGTTTCACCAGGAATTCTCCCAGCGCGGAGCCGATATAACCCGGCAGGTTGAGGCCATTGCTGATTCAGACGAGATGCGCCGGATAGCCGTGGACATGGCCTCCGCGCCTGATTACTCCGCCTTCTGGCAGGAAGCCGATCATCTGAACGCAGGTCGGCTCGACGATCTATTGGAACTGACCGCGCAGGATGGCACGATCATCTCCTCTAAGCAATGGCCGGCGCGCTTTGGATTCAAGGAAGCATGGATCGCGCAAGCTTCACTTGCCGAGTGGAAGGCACAATCCGCTTTTCTAAAACAAATCGAGCTTCCCGACGGAGACACTCTGGCCATCATCACCGTGCGCCCCGTCGAAGTCGCCGACAAGATTTTCTATCTCGCTGGCGGAGAGCGCCTGGACCGGAAATTTATGGCAACGCTGGCCCTGCCTCGCGGCATGGATGCCTGGCTTTATCGCGCTCCGCTCGCGCCCACGGCGTCAGCAACGCTGCTGACCAGCCAGGGTGTTGTCCCCTGGGATGAAAGCGACCCGCGCTGGTCACAACTTAACAATTTGATCTCCGGTGTGCAGCAGCAACGCAGTGAACAGCACGCCACCGTTGCGTGGGCTGATTCGTCTGGGGCTTCGCCGGTTACCCAGACGGTTTATGGAATCCCGTTGTCCGGCAGAAATAATGATGTGTTAGGGGTCCTGCTGGTGAGCAGCTCGCGTGCGGAACTGCTGCACCTCACTCGCCGCATCCAGTGGACTGCGCTGGCCGTCGCTGGCGGCGGGATTCTTTTTGGCATTTTGCTCAGTATGTGGCTCGCGGCACGTGTGACGCGTCCTGTAGAACGGCTTGCGGTTGCCGCCGATGAAGTTGCCGCCGGCCATCTTGGCACGCAAGTGGATGACTCCGCGCACGATGAAATTGGGCGGCTGGCTTATGCCTTTAACCGCATGACGCGCGAGTTGCTCGAGCAACGCGAGCGCCTGCTGCAAAGCGAGCGTGTTGCGGCCTGGCGTGAACTGGCACGGCGCCTCGCCCATGAATTGAAGAACCCTCTGTTTCCCCTGCAAATCACCGTGGAAAATATGCTGCGTGCAAAAGAAAGCAGTCCTGAGCAATTTGAGGAAGTTTTCCAGGAGGGTGCGGAAACCTTGCTGGCAGAAGTCGCCAATTTGAAGACCATCATTGGGCGCTTCAGTGATTTTTCCAAGATGCCCGCGCCGCAAATGCAGGCGATTTCAATCAATGAAGCGGCGAAGAGAGCGGTGAAAGTTTACGAGCCGCAATTCAGCTCCAAAGATCGTCCCCTGATCACTCCACGCTGGGAGCTGGATGCGACCCTGGATAAAGAAAAGATTGACGCCGATCCCGATCTGCTGCACCGGGCGCTTTCCAATCTAGTCTTGAATGCGCAGGATGCCATCCAGGAACATGGAACATTGACATTGCGCACGCGCAACCACGACACAACTGTGCGCATTGAGGTGGAAGATTCCGGCGTCGGACTCACCGAAGAAGAATGCCAGCGCCTGTTCACGCCCTACTACACCAGCAAGCAATACGGTACCGGACTGGGACTGGCCATTGTGCAGTCGATTGTAAGCGACCATCATGGCAAGATCTGGGTCAACAGCACCCCCGGCAAAGGCACGACTTTTGTGATGGAATTGCCCAAACACCCGCTGTAGGTCCTTCCTATACCTTAATTACCGTTTAACTATTACTGTATGTCCTATTTCGCCATTCCGTTTGCATCTTGTCATCCTGAGCGCCGTTTTTTGGCGCGAAGGATCTTGCGTTTTCTTGTCTAGGCGATGCTGTTCTTTACGTACGGAAAAAACTAAACAGGTCTAGGTTATATAAGCTGATTTCTGACCAACCAGCAATCAGATGTAAAGCTCGTCAATCAGACAGACATAAATACACATCACCAACAAGGGTGACTGTAATCACTCCCGCTTCAAGGCGAGCAAATAACCAAATAGAGCAGACCAAACCACGTTTCATCTAATGAAATACCAAGTTTTTGAGTTGAACTCCCTGTCATCGTGTTATATCGTTCATACGTTGAAAACGCTTTCATTGCAAAAAGCGATTTGTGCGGGTTCGCAGGTTCAAAGGAAAACTTCTCAGGGCCAATAAACTGAAGAAGTCCCATTCGTGGCCTTTGGATCCCCAGACCGCCAATGAAAACTTGGCACTGCTTCTACAAAATTGTTTAGGGGGAAAATCATGCAAAGGCATTTTGCTCGTATCGCGGCCGCCATTCTGGCGGCTTGCTTTCTAACCATTGGAATGACGTTCGCTCAGACAGCCACAAGCGAAGTCAATGGAACAGTGACAGATCAATCTGCATCGGTGGTTTCGGGAGCGACTGTAAAACTCATTAATCAGGGCACGAAATTACAGGATCAAACTTCAACAAATTCCACCGGCTACTTTGTGTTCGTCAACGTCCGGCCGGGGACATACGTTCTGAAGGTGGAGGCCAAGGGCTACAAAACGGCCGCAGTTGCGCCCTTTGAAGTGCAGGTCAACACCACAATTTCGCAACCGCTCAAGCTTGCCATAGGCCAGATTACCGAAACCGTAGAGGTGCAGGCTGCCGCCCCCCTCATCGAAGCATCCACGACCGAATTGGGAACCGTAATCGACGAGAGAACTGTGCAGGAGCTGCCGCTGAACGGCAGAAACTTCACCCAGTTGCTGACCCTGACGCCGGGTGTCACCCCGGTTTCCACCGCCCAGAACAAGAGCGTGGGCTGCTGCGAAGGCAATGTCGGCTTGCCCGGGTCAGGATTCTCCGATGCCTCGTTCCATGGTCAGCAGAACCGCTCCAAGCTCTATTACTATGACGGGATTATTAACACCAATGTGCGTGGGCCGACCTACGTTGTCATTCCCAATGCCGATCTGATCCAGGAATTCAAGATCGTCGGCCACGACGCTAAATCGGAGTACGGTGGCGCCGCCGGCGGCATCGTCAATGTGGTCTCCAAGGCCGGCAGTGAAGGTCTTCATGTTACGGCCTTCGAGTTTTTACGCAATGACTACTTCGACGCACGCGATAGCTTCGTAGACGCCAAATGCTCGCCCGGCAGGTGTCAACCGGGCCAACTCTTTCCCAAGGCCCCGGCCCCATTCCGCCAAAACCAGTTTGGCGCCGTTGTCACCGGACCGATTATCAAACACAAAACCTTTTTTGCCGTGGGGTACGATGGCTGGCGCTATAGCAAAGCCGATGGCGCCACCTCACGCGTGCCCACATTGGCAGAAATCAACGGTGATTTCACTCAACCCGGTCCTGATGGCAAGCTCCCAACCTTCTATCACAATATCTTTAACCCCTACTCTACGCGGGCAACAGGCGTGGCGCCCAACGTAACCTTCGTGCGCGACCAGTTCCGTTGTGATGCCGCAGGCAATCCTTTGCCGCTCGTCGCCGGGCAAATGTACCAGTTCACGCCCGGCGGTGCTCCGCCCGCGGGCAGCGTAGCTTGCAACAAGATTCCGCAGGCGCTGATCTTTGGGCCCATGCAGCAGTTTTTCAAAACGTATGCGGCCACGCCGAATTTCTCCGATCCCAAGAATCCAACCGTCAACTTTATTCGCAACCGCCCGGGACGGAACCAATCCGATGCCTTCTCGGTCCGTATTGACCACCGCTTCCGCGATGCCGATAACGTTTTCTTCCGCTACACCGAGCAGCGGAATTCGATATTTACTCCTATTGGTGAGTTGGGCTCCACACAGGGCGGCTCGCAGGGCCGCAACTATGGCGGCGACTGGGTGCATGCCTTTAACCCCCATGTCATCCTCGATGTCCGTGGCGGCGTTGCCGACCGGCCCGGGGTTGACGCCAGCCAGCAGAACGATGACCCTGCAGGTGTTTCTGGCCTGTCGCAGCTTGGCTTCTTGAATACAGACAAGTACCACGGCATACTGGTCAACGTTGGCAACTTAACCAACGGCGGCAGCGGCAGCTTTGGAATTCGAGGCTCCGCCCCCCGCAAGAACCCTGATTGGAGCATTGCCCCCAGCCTCACTTGGCTGAAGGGCAACCACAACATCAAGACCGGCTTCATGTACATTGACACCCGCCGCATCCAGCTCAATACCTTCCAGACCTATACTTTCGCTCCTGGGCCGACATCCCAACTCAGCGTTTCCAACACGGGAATAGACATGGCCACGGCGCTCCTGGGCCTCTCCACCAGCTCTACATCACAGCTTCCTGTGCCTCATGGCGGCGAGGTGAAGTTCAAGTTCGCGGGTTGGGGCGCCTTCATCCAGGATGAGTGGAAGATGAGATCCAACGTAACCGTGACCGCCGGTCTGCGCTATGACTACACCACCCGCGTACAGACGCTCGATCACCGGCTGTGGAGCTTCTATGACCTGACCGGTCAGCACTACCTGGTTGGCTCCAGTCAACTTCCCACATGCAGTGCTGCCGGCCAGGCGCCTTGCATCCCCGATGCCTTCCTGAGCGATCCCCATGCCAACAGCCTCGTCTTCATGGGCAGGAGCGACTTTGCTCCGCCGCCCATCAAAGACAACTGGGGGCCCCGGCTCGGTATTGCATGGTCGGCTACGCCTAAAACAGTGGTGCGTGGCGGCATTGGCGTCTACTGGGATTCCATGACCGCCCGCAGCCAATGGGCGCAGAACACCCTGGAAGCCAATCTCTGGCCTGATGCTGGCCCGTTCAACGCAAGCGCTGACGGTTGCACCAACGGCAACGCTACCACCCCTCCTACCTGCGCCTTTGGCCCCGCCATCTATCAGGGATTGGGTGGGCCTGCAATGACCATCATTCAGCAGCAGGCTCTGGGTTTTGCCAACCCGCTGCCTCCCTACACCGGCGTAACCGGCAACCCCTGGAACCAGGGTGGAAACCAGAACGATCCTAATTATAAGGATGGCTACGCCACCGAGTGGAACTTGGAAGTGCAACGCGAGTTGACCTCCAAGATGATGGTCTCGGCTGCCTACGTCGGTAGCCACAGCGGCCGGTTGGTCTACAGCGGGAACGCCAACTCTGCCAACGTTCCTTCTATGCCCTGTGCCAACGGCGCACCTGGCAACCTTTGCCGTCTCGCCATAGATCAATTCAGGCCCATGCCCTGGGTGACCTCCTCCGCCACCTATGCTCGCAGCATTGGCTATGCCAACTACAATGCTTTGGAAGCTCGATTCCAGAACAGGCTCTCCCATGGCCTCAGCTCTCTGGTGTCCTACACCTGGAGCAAATCCTTGGATACCAGCAGCGGCTACTTCGGCAGCGCCGAAAATGGGCTGGGTGGAGGCAATGGAACCATCCAGAACTTCTTCGATCGCAAGAGCGCCTACGGAATATCGTCGTATGACATCACGCATTTCCTTTCGTGGTCAGCCATCTACGAGCTTCCCTTCGGCAGGGGAAAGACGTGGTTGCAGAGCGGTCCTCTCTCCTGGATATTGGGAGACTGGCAGACGAGTTATGTTCTTCAGGCCCGCTCCGGCCAGCCCTTTAACATCGGCGTCAGCGGTGACTTCGCTGCCCTCGGTGGAAACTTCGGGGCTCCGGGTAGCTACCTCCGTCCCAACCTCGTTCCCGGCGCTGATCCCTTCAAGGCAGGGCCGGTGCCGGCCAATCCCGACCCGGGATGTGCAACCACGATCTCCCAGGGCGGAAAGGCCCCCGATCGGGTCCAGGCGATCGCTAACTGGTTCAACCCTTGCGCTTTCGTGACTCCCATCGGATCGTTTGGGACAGTTGGGCGCAATGCCTTCCGCGGACCGCACGTGGTCAACATGGACTTCGGCTTGAGCAAGAACATTCACTTGACCGAGCGTACGACGCTGCAGTTCCGCGCTGAAGCCTTCAACGTATTCAACATCCAAAATTGGGATTCTCCACAAGGCGGAAACAACACCCTTGTGATCAACACCAACGGTGTGAATTCACCCCTGTTAGTCAACTCCGGGGCAGGGGTGATCACGCAATTGGCGCAAGGCACCACCGCCAGAGAGTTGCAGTTTGGATTGAAGGTCACATTCTAATAACCCGGCCGCAAGCTGCCTGGTTACAATCAGGCGCCTAAGCTATAACAAAGTCGTCAAGCCACATCGGCTTGACGGCTTTGTTCTTGGGGTGAGCAGCGAGCCGTCTAGAATGGCGGGCAGGCTTTCTGCAATCGTTGAATATCAAATCGTAAATCGTAATTCTTAAATCGAAAATGTTAATGTGGTCCCATTGTGGTATCAAACTCTTAGTTCCTGAGGAAAAATGGAGTACCATCGTTTTCGGAAGTGTATCGCGCATCCAGAATGCGGAGGGGCGAGGGCGAAGCGGTTTACCGCGTAGCCTTTTAGATACAGGGTGAGCGCGAAGCGAGCGCCGGATAGCGCGAGCGCAGCGCGAGGGCGAAGCGGTTTTACCGCGTAGCCCTTAGATAAAAAGCTCTTTGAAAATTCGCAAAGGCAGTAACTCAGAACCGATCCGCGGATGATATCTATCTAGTAAACACCGCAGACTATCTCAGCAAGTGCCCGCCGCAAAAGCGACTTTGCCCAGTAAATATGCGGTGATCACGGGCTGTTCAGGTGGTTCCAACCACTTGCAGCAAGTGGGAGGTGGGCGCCGACTTTTTGGGCCGGAAAGCCATGCGCTGAAAATTACTAAAAGGTAAATGGCTGAGGCTGGCAGGGGACCCCATAAAAACCGGTCTGTGTAATCTAAGCTTAGCGTAACGGCGGAGCGGTTTACAGCCAAGCCTGTAGATAAAAGCCGGTTATTAGGATGATAATGATGATTAGAATTGGAAGATAACTTGTAGGCACTACTTCCAGAGGGCCGTATGTCGTTGAATTGTAGTGACTTATCAAGCCTTGGACTACTCCAAGTAATGGGGGGTGTGGGAGTAATACTTGGCGGGTACGGACCGGGAACATGTTTTTTGGGCGCGATTATTAAGTCGCGGTAATAGAGTGATTGCAAGATGAAAGCTAGACTGCTGATTATTGATGACGACCCCAACACGCTGGCCTCGCTGGCTCGCGCATTCCGGCTGGCAGGGCACGAGGCTGCGGTCTGTGACAGCGCCACGCGCGCTCTGGAAGTGCTCCGGACCGAAGAATTCGATCTGATTTTTTCTGATGTGGTCATGCCCGGCAAAGATGGCCTGGCTTTTCTGGAAGAGTTCAAAGCCCTGGGTATGAGCACGCCCGTGGTAATGATGTCCGGGCAGGCCCACATCGCCATGGCCGTGCGCGCTACCCGGCTGGGCGCCATTGATTTTCTGGAAAAACCAATCTCTTCAGATAAGCTCCTGCTCACCGTAGAAAATGCTTTGCGCCTCAAGCGCCTGGAAGAAGAAAACCGTCAGCTCCGGCAGAAACTCGGCAAGCACGAAATGATATTCACCAGCGAGCCTATGAAGCGGATCCTGGCGCAAATTGAGCGCGTGGCTCCTACCGAAACCAGGGTTTGCATCTTGGGCGAGAGTGGCACCGGCAAAGAGTTGGTTGCGCGCACACTGCATGCGCGTAGCCAGCGCAAAGCAGGTCCATTGATTACGTTGAATTGTGCCGCAGTTCCAGTTGAGCTGGTAGAGAGCGAATTATTTGGACATGAAAAAGGAGCATTCACCGGGGCCGCTTCGCGCCACGTAGGCAAATTTGAGCAAGCGCAGGGCGGCACACTGTTCCTGGATGAAATCGGCGACATGCCCGCAGCCATGCAGGCAAAATTACTGCGCGTGCTGGAAGAAGGTGAAATTGAGCGCGTGGGTGGCGGAGCGCCGGTTAAAGTGGATGTCCGTGTAGTTGTGGCCACACACCGCAATCTGGAAAATCTGGTGCGCGAGGGAAAATTCCGGCAGGATTTGTATCATCGCATCTTCGTTTTTCCAGTGATACTGCCGCCTCTACGCGAGCGGCGGGAAGATGTTCCCTTGCTGGTTGAGCACTTCAGCCGTCAACTGGCGGAGCAAAACGGATGGAAACCGGTAAGTTTTTCTCCAGAGGCCATTCGCGAACTGCAACTTTACAATTGGCCGGGCAATATCCGCGAATTGCGTAATGCGGTGGAACGCATCTTGCTCTTTGCCGCATCTGATGATATTGATGCTGCAGCGATTCATACGGCCGTGCCGCAAGCTACGTCGTCAGGGGAGGCTTCTAACACGTCTGCTGCCGGGGGGCTTGCCCAGCGAGTCGAAGCCTATGAGCGCGACCAGGTGCTGGCGGAGTTGAAACGGCAGCAATTTCATATCACCAACACCGCCCGTGCCTTGGGATTGGAACGCAGTCATTTTTATAAGAAATGCCAGCAACTGGGTATTGACTTGGAGGCCGCAAAGAAGGGGAGTGAAAATTAAGGCTTTTTAAGAAGCCATAAAGTACTTGAAAAACAGGCTGAATTGTTTCATTATGCAGTCCTCCCCATACTCCCGTTACCCTCGCACTTATGGTGGTAGATAAAAATAGGTTGAAGATTGAAGGCCTCAAGTTTGGCCGGGTGTTGCAGTCCGTTTTCCGGCTGGCCTCCATGTTCACCGTTGACCACCGTGCAGTAGATAGTGCCGTACGCCAAAGTTACGAATCCCTCAATGCGTTAGTGAAACAGGTCCAGCAATTCACCTTTGGATTCATTGATCATCGCGTATTACTCAACAACGTGCTTACTCCTGACCGCACCCTGCGGAACCTGGAAAGCGAATTCTCCAAACGAGGGATAGGCGCCGTGACCTTTCCTGCCGGGATCACACTGGGAGGATTCCGCAGATGCTTGGGCGTGATTTGCGACACTCCTGAAAACATTGAATCCAACGGTGGTATCAGGCGTTATTACGAGCGCAACAGAGTCGAAGGCGTACGCGTAATTGCCGGCGTTAAGGGAGCCAGCAGCATGGAAGAAACCGTGCTGGAGGGCGACCCGGAGTCATTGCTCGCGGCGCAACGTCTGGCCATGGAGTCACAGCCTACCCTTGGACTCGATCTGCTGATGGAAGCAGTAGGAATGGGAGGCGGTGGTGAAGAAGGAGGGCACGGGGGCATCGGAGGTGCGATGTCTCTTGGAGGCATAGCTGGCTCAAGCCAAGTTCCAGCGGGGGAAGCTCAACATAACAGCGGTGTGGGAATAGGTCTTGGTGCCGGAGCAGGAGGGGGTGCCGGCACTGGAGCAGGAGGAGGTACAGGCGCCGAACCGGGAGCAGCCGGCAGTTTCGCCGAGTCCGTTTTAGGGACCAGTGGAGGCGGTCCTGGGGGCACAGCGTTTTCTGGAGGTTCCGGAGCAGCAGGAACTGGAGCGTCTGGTCTCGCTGGGGCATCTGGTTCAGAAGGTCCTGAGCCCTTTCCAGGAATTAAGTCAATTGGCTCCAATGCCGACTTCATTGCTGCGGAGGTAGGAAGCGGCGGACCCGGATTGGGAACAGGTAATTCAGAGAGCACAGCCATTGCAGGTAAAGATGGGGGGACAGGCGCCGCCTCAGGGTCGGGACGTGCAGCTCCTGGGCTGGGATTCTCTCGCGTGGCTTCTTCGGCTATTGCCAGCGATCCAAATCAGGTTTTGGACATCGCGCAAAAAGCGCTTATTCGTTCTTTCTCCAACCCATCCGCCGATCCTGCACAAGCTCTGACAGCGCTTGCACACATGCTGGAAGAATTTAATCCAGAAGTTTTATTGCCCGCTCTCTCCTCGGAAAAACGCGCCGCACTCAAAGGCAAACCAGCCCGCGAGATCGCCGCCGACTTCATGGAAGACGTCGCCGCGCAATGGGCCACGAATCGCCTCTCTACAATAGCGCAGCAGGAAGATACTGCCATAGCCGAGGCAGAGGTTGTCCGCGTGCTGCAACGAAGCCTGGACGCCACTTTAACAGTGGAGCGCATGTTGCAGAAGCTCTCCCGGTTGTTTGAAAAAGCCGATCTGCCACCCGAATTCTACGGTCGAATTCAACAAGACCTGCGTTGGATTGAGTTCTCTGACGAAGAAAAATTCAAACAGCTCATGGGCTTGCATCGTTATTCGGCGGCCGAATTCAAACGCTTGGCCACACATGTAAAAAACACCGTCCGCCGCGGAGAACTGACAGAGGCCACAGACCTGGTGGAACATTATTTCGCCATTCTCGACTTGAGCCCGCATGAGTTGC
The DNA here is from genome assembly GCA_035487355.1 of Terriglobales bacterium. Taxonomy (NCBI): domain Bacteria; kingdom Pseudomonadati; phylum Acidobacteriota; class Terriglobia; order Terriglobales; species Terriglobales bacterium. Next base: position 123,397 of record DATHMF010000022.1, read on the forward strand.
AGGTCGTGGAGTTGGCGCGAGCGCCGGAACTGCTGCAAAGCATCGCACGCATGCAGACTAAGGATTTTATGCAAAAGGTGGCAGATCGCCTGACCGGCCCGCTCTTTGACGAGGCATTCCGCGGCTGGTACCACACGCATATAGCCAACTGCCTGGCGACTGCAGCACACTGCATGGCGCCCTACGAAGATTTTGATGGAATCTTTCAAATTGCGCAGAACCTGGAGAAATCCCGTCTTCGTAGTCCACAGTTGCATAAAGACTGCTGCGGAGAGGCTCTGGGCAACCTGCTGGGGCCACGTAGTATCGAGCGGCTCGTGGAATTGTATTCATTGCGGCGGTATGGACAACGCATGGTTGTCTCCATTCTGAGATTGATGGGCCGGCTCGGCGCAGAAAAAATCTTTCAGCGGCTGGAAGAAGAAAAGGTTGCATCGAACCGGCTGGCGCTCATCCGCCTGATCGGCCAGATGGGTCTTGTGGCCCACGATGTAGCACGCAGCAAGCTGCGTGACGAGCGCTGGTATGTAGTGCGCAATGCCTGCCTCGTGCTGACAGAAACCCATGATCCTGAAATCATTCAGGACATGCGTGAAACCCTGCGGCATAACGACGAGCGTGTGCAAGAAGCCGCCTTTCTGGTGATTGTCAAAAGCAAAGCTCTCGGCCGCGCCGCAGCCCTGGCCGACGCACTACCCCAACTCAAGCCCCATGTGCTGGAAGAAGTGCTGAAGGAACTTCGTTTTATGAAGTCTCCGGAAAGCGTCCCAGGATTAGAGGTGTTTATCACCCTGCAGGAAGAGAGGCTTCGCGAAAAAGAGGACGCCATGCATGTTTTGGCTGCCGTGCCTGAAGATGGTTCCGCCGATGCGCTGGCCCGTATCTTGAAAAACGAGAAAATCCCTGCCTCCATTCGGCGGATCGCCATCAAAACGCTGAGCAAAAGCAACCTGCCGGTGGCATACCAGGCGCTCGCCGAGGTTGCTAGTCGAGTCCCACGTGACCCTATGGCGCGCGAATCACAAGCTGCGCTGGAGATCGAATAAGCGCAGGTAGAACGAAACCGTCGCGTATGAATCTTCAATAATCGGCCTTACCATTGGATCTAACAAGAAATGCAACGTTAAGCAAACAAAGAACAACCACAATACGTGAAAACCCTCAAGACCTGCTGGAGTTCCAGATTTAAAATTGAATTTTGTTAGACTGTGTTGGCCATGAGCGTAATTGATGACGTCCTGGAAGCTAATGAAATCTACTCTCGCACCCACGACTTGCGTAAGTTGACCCCTCGCCCAGAACGCAAGCTGGCAGTTCTCACTTGCATGGATACGCGGCTTTCGATTCGTACCTTGGGATTGAAGACCGGAGATGCACATATTATCCGCAATGCCGGTGGAATCGTCACAGACGACAGCTTACGATCGCTGATAGTGTCGCACTACCTGCTTGGTACAGAAGAAATTATGGTCATCAACCATACCGATTGCGGGTTGATGCATACGACCGAACAGGATTTGCGTACAAGAATCCAGAATCGCACCGGGACCGCAGCCGTTGCCCCTGCCTTTTTCTACGCATTCCAAAACATCGAAGAAAATGTACGACATCAATTGCAAAAACTGCGCACACATCCCTGGATTCCCAAAGAGGTTGCAGTACGTGGATTTGTCTATGATGTGAGCAGTGGTCGACTGCGCGAAATCATGGGCAATTGCAACGCTTGATCGAAAGTTTCGAGTAATACAGCACATATCTTGCTACGCGCCCCAACTTGCAGCAAAAACCACTCGCTCCCGCTACAATGTTCGTAACCCTTGTGTGCGTAAAACGTAATTGAGGGCCTGTAGCTCAGCGGTAGAGCAGGGGACTCATAATCCCTTGGTCGCAGGTTCGAATCCTGCCGGGCCCACCAAAAGAACACGAACTGGTCACTGCAACAAGGAGTTGTGCAGTGACAATAGAGCACCACAAGCTGCAGGCAAAAGGCTGCAAGCAACGAAATATTGACATTGTGAACAAGGGAAGTTCATCCCTTAGTTCATACAAGACCCCCACTGAAAAAGAATTCACAGGGCCATATAGTATCTGCAGGTGGTTTGGGCAGGTCGATATCTCCCAATTGCTACTTGATTACAGACCGGGACCATCACCAGACGGTTGTCACAATTCATCACCTAATACTTACTCCCTAGGATCATCAGCCAACTATCCAGGATTGTCATCCGTCCACTGCCTGGATTCGTTGACGGTCAGCTACATTCCGCTCTGCTGCAAAAACAAAGAGCAGTCAGGAGGTGGCATATGAACGCGCGCATCTATACGGGCACCGTTATCTCAGAGCTGATGGCCCTGATTGAAAAGCGCATCTGCAGCGTTCCCGATTGCGACCACCTGGGCCAACCTTGCGCCGAGTGCAAGGTACATGTCTGCAAACTCCACAGCGAGAAATGCACAGATTGCGGTGAAATCCACTGTGAAGAGTGTACGGCGTTTCATGGCATGTATTGCGAAAAAGCAAAGGGAGAGGCAGCCGGCGAAGGCAGCGACCCGGTGCATGACCATCGCCGCGATGCGGTGCGCGAGGTACAGCGATGACATGCAAGAGAAACATTTCCGACCGCTTGGCGCAGGCCGTCTTTTACGCGCTGGTAGTGATTGTAGCCGCGTTGTTCTGGCTGGAAGCAAGTAAGTGACTGAACTTGAAAGCCTGAAAAAAGAGGGTGATTTCAAGATGAAGCGAGGGCGCATTTGGATACGCAAGTGATTCTGTTCGTGGCGTTCACCATTGCCCGATGGAAAGTGTTCCTCGAGGGACTTTGGCAAGAACGGCGGAAGCGCCGAATTTTTCGGCCTTTAGTTATTAACCAAATTCTGAATATTAATCGCCAAATAGTTTTTTGAGTGTTTGTGAACTGGGGGATGGAGATTGGGAACTGAATTTATGAAGCCTGAAAAGAGGAAACAACCATTTCATTTTCGCGCCGAGGTGGCCAACTACGACTATCTTTGCTCCCTTACACTCCGAGAGCGCCGCAGTCTCAACTCATGCCTCAACATGTTGCTTGCTGTTCTGCGGGCGCACGGGGTGGAGAGCCTTGGAGAGTTACTGAGGATTTTGAAGGCAGAGAGGGACACAGAGAAAGTTCAGTTGCCAAAAATATGAGCGGACACTGGATCGCTCCGAATGTCCGCTCACCCTAGCATGCAATTACTGCACCGAAATGTTTTACTGCACTGCAAAGTTACACACCTGCAGCGTACCGCTGGAGCTGGAATTCACCCAACTGCCCCAGTGGTCCAGGCTGGTGACAGTGTTCTGTTCGGTGCGGAAGGCGAAGTTGGTGCCCACTGTCTGCTCCGATCCGCCGGCGGGCGTCACGAGCACGGAGTACATATGTGTGGTGACGTTGATTGCCAGACGGAAGTGATAGCTGACTCCGCCAGTAAAGGGAACGGTCGAGTTCACGTAACTGCCGCCGCTGCGCGCCTGGATAATCCCCGAGGTTGCAAAAGCGACAATATTGGCAAAACCGCTGAAGGCGGTCTGCGCTCCCTTTGACAGTCCCACGGCCGAGTTCTGGCCCGAAACCGATGGTGTGGCGTCAAACGTGGCCATAAAAGTTCCGCCGTGCGAGGGGAATGCCGTGCCGTTCCACGTGTTGTTAGCAGTCGCCATGGAACAGGTGCTCACGGCGTTCACCACCAACGGAATGGTCGCGCTGTGGCTCAAGCTACCGCTGGTTCCCGTGATGGTAAGCGTGTAGGTGCCCGGGGCTGTCGAGGCCGACGTGGAAACGCTCAGCATGGAATTGCCTGAACCCGTTACCGACGTTGGGTTGAAGCTGGCGGTAACTCCGGCGGGCAAACTACCATTGCTCAGCGATACGGATCCACTGAAGCCGTTGAGCGCGCCCACGCTCCCCGTGTAGCTGGTTCCGCTGCCCGCCGTAACCGTCTGCGATGATGGCGAAGCAGACAGCAAAAAATCGGGCGGGGGCGGCGTGTTGACCGTCAGAGGTATGGTGATGGAATGCGAGAGCATTCCACAGGCGGTGGTGGCCATGCCGATGATGGTCACGTTGTAACTGCCGGGTGGCGTCGAGCTGCTGGTAGTAAGCGACAACGTAGATGTTCCCGAGCCTGCGATCGAATTGGGAGAGAAGCTTACGCTCGCTCCGCTGGGCAACCCGGTTGCGTTCAGGGAGACGCTGCTGTTGAAGCCATTGAGCGAGGACACCGTTATGGTGTTGCTCGCGCCGCTACCTGGATTAACTGTGTCAGAAGTCGGACTCGCCGACAATGAGAAGTCCGGAAGAGCGGTGACCACCAAGCTCACACTCGCGGTGTGGGTCAAACTGCCGCTCGTGCTTGTGATAGTCAGAGCGTAAGTGCCTGGAGCGGTCGCGCAGCCTGGGGTTACGCTCAGCGTCGACGTTCCGGAACCACCGGTGATGGAGGCCGGACTGAAGCTGGCGGACGCGCCCGTGGGCTGCCCGCTCACGCTCAAGCCAACCGCGTTGTTGAAGCCGTTGCTGGGAGTGACCGTTGCCGTGTAGCCGGCGCTATTGCCGGCGGCCACGGTCTGCGATGCTGGCGCCATCGAAATGGAGAAATTCGGCGGCAGATTCACGACGAGTGGTACCGTCGCCGTGTGCGAAAGGCTGCCGCTGGTTCCCGAAATGGTCAGTGTGTAAGTTCCATTTGGAGTCGAGCTACTGGTAGAAACATTTAGTGTTGAAGAACCAGTACCGCCGCTGATCGAAGTCGGAGTAAGACTGCCGGTCGCTCCCGCGGGCAATCCGGCCACGCTCAGGCTGACCGCGCCGTTAAATCCATTACTCGGAGTCACGGTGGCCGTGTAGGTCGTACTTCCGCCAACGATGACAGTTTGCGATGCGGGAGAGATTGACAGAGAAAAATTCTGGGTTCCCTGTGCTCGCCGATTTTTCACCCACTCAAAACGCGAGAATTGATCAATGCTGCCTGTGGTGCCGCCGGCCGTGAGGTCGGCGCCAATCATGTTGTGATAAGCATCAGGCCGAAACTCCGCCAGCAAAAGATAGCCGCTTCGGATGTAGGTTGTAGGTGCGCCGTGTCCGGTACCGTCTGTCCCGTCAACGCGTCCTGCGTAATGCTGAGGCCCAATGATCATCACATCCACAAACATGTTGGCGAAGGGAGTCATTATGGCGGAGGAGATGCCATACCGGCCCGAAGCGTAAGCCCGAGAGAAGCCGGCACAATCCAGACTGCCGTGATTGGAGTCTTCGCCGCCACTTTGGGAGGGAGAATAACCCCAGTTGTACGCCGTGTTGCCGGCGCTATCCTGATACTTGCTTACCTGACCAAAGAACCAATTCATGCTGGTTTGCACCAATCCGTCGTAACGCGCCACCCGCGCCGGATCGTCGCCCAGGATTTGGTGGGCAACGGCCAGGTTCTGGAAGCCGTAGTTGAACATCATCTGTTGGTTCCAAGGCACCGCATTGCCGGGCTGGTACGGGCCTGCCTTAGAAAAATATTGGCGGTTCTGGTTGGAGAGGTCGAGAAGTGATTTGAGGATGTGCCCATCAATGGCGGCATCGGCCCCCGCGACAAACGTTTTAGCCCGGGCCAGGTAGATGGCGCCGTATCCGTGAGGATCGCCAATCGACACCGTCGTGTTCCAGATGGACGGAGTCTGAAGGATGAGCCGGGCGCAGTTTCCCAGATGGCCAACCGGATCGCCTTGCTCACCGCCTGTTCCGATCGGCGTCGTTGTAGTGTTGTTCGGCCACACGGGGTCAATTCTTCCTGTCCAAATTACGTGCTGGCCAACCGGCGCCGGGGCCAGGTCATTGCGCTCGGAGAGCACGGCGTCACAAAACTTAATCATCTGGTCGAGAATGGCGGTGTCGCCAGTGATTTCATACATCAGGCCCATGGCCTTGGTTTGTTCGCCGCTGTGTCCCTGCGCCCAATTATTGCCGATGTTGTCTGTGGCAGGTGTCAGGGTTTGAATATACGACTTGAAAGAATTAATTTCGTTCTGCGTTACCGGCCCGTCAAAGCTATCTACCGCCATCTGCGCTCCGGCGCAAGGGAGCATGATGGCGCACGCGCATATGAGCACAGTGATTTTGAGACACAAGTTGTTTCGAGATAAGTTGCTCATGGTACGAGGTTCTCCTCATGTGATTTTTTTGTTCTCTTACCCTGCTCCCTGACGAACAAAGCTGCCTGATCGAACAAGATTCACTTTTGCCGCATACCTCTGTGTAACTGACGCATACCAGCCAGAACCTGCCAGTAGACGACTGCGCTCTGATACCAACCACAGCAACAACACTTCCCCATCAAAATTCCTCGATTATTTTCAGCGAACTGAGTCTCTTACAAACTAAACGAAGGCTGGCCCACTCTGCAGACCGCCAAACTTCGCTACGGACCCGACGAGCAGCATCCCACAATGCGACACCCGTCTCGCAATGAAAACAAGCCCGCTTCGGGGCAAAACATATATCAGGCCATTAATATTTTCAATATTGAAAACAACAGTTTTGAATTATGAAATATTTCAAACTATGAAAACTGGGGGCTTCCGTGGATTTTAAGTGGGCGACGAAAAACGCGGGCGCTTGTGGAGCACAACTAGAAGTCGTGCCCCAGATGCATGTCTCCAGCCAGCATCAGTTAAAAGCAGTCTAAATGCGCGAATAGTCGGGACGCCAATTCACGACGGCCTTCTTGATATCGGCGCGACTGAGCTTTTCCTGAAGAGCTCGTTCGACAAGCGAGGGAAGCTCGGCGTCGGAGGCGAAGCGCAGGGCGACTAACTGTGCGCCGGTAAGCTCACCGATGCGGGAGCGCAACGGCTCGGGCAAAACAGACACCAGGCGAATGCGTTCTTCCAGCCGGATGACGCGGTCCTGCACCCGCAACGCATACAAACGAATCTTAAATACGGCCACCAAGGCAGCTAGTGCGATCACGAGCAGCTATCCGCTACCCAATGCGGGAAAGCGCACAAATTGCACGACAGCGACGATCACAGAAATGAGCGCCACGGGAACCATGAAAAAGTGAAATGGCGTATCGTTTCTCTTATGATTGGCAAATGTCTGCGGTTTTTCAGCCATAATTTCTCCTCCACAAATTAATCGAGCAGTAGATGTTTACCCTGAGAGCAGGATTCAGAATCTTGACCGGCGGTTTTCAGCCTTGAGCCCTCAACGCACAGTAACGGTAATTAGTTCTCAGTTGCCAGCAGCCGGTTGCCAGTTCCCGCGAAAAGCATTAGCTTAAACATGCAAATTTAGGTTCAGAGCCAAGATGAGTTCTATTCCTACGACAATGCGCGCGGTGCAGCTACTAGCCTATGACGGCAGGGCGGAGAGCATCGTTGTAGCTCAAATTCCAGTTCCACGTGCAGGACCAGGTGAAGTATTGGTGCGCATGGCGGCGGCGCCGGTGAATCCGTCAGACATCACGTTCACGCGTGGCCTGTATGGCGTGAAAAAATCGTTACCCACCATTGCGGGGTTCGAAGGCAGCGGCACAGTCGTGGAATCGGGAGGCGGGATGATGGCGCGCTTCCTCAAGGGACGGCGCGTCGCATGTCACGCTGCTGACCGGAGCATCACCGGAGGCACATGGGCGGAATATCTGCTCACGCCAGCGCATGCCTGCGTGCCACTACGTAAACAGGTGGACATGGAGCAGGGTGCGACGATGCTGGTCAATCCGTTCACGGCTTGGGCGTTGGTCGAGGAAGCACGGCGCGGGGGACACGGTGCGGTTGTGCAAACTGCGGCAGCAAGCGCAGTAGGCCGCATGATGCTACGGCTGGCGCGGAAGTTCTCTATCCCGGTCATCAACGTGGTGCGGCGCACGGAACAGGTTGAACTGCTGCACTCCATGGGTGCCGAGCACGTTTTGAACAGCAGCGAGGCGGAATTCGACGCGAAGCTGCGCGAGCTTTGCCAGCAACTCAAAGCCAGCTTTGGTCTGGATGCAGTAGCAGGAGAGATGACGGCGCGCGTGCTGCGGGCACAACCGAAAGGGAGCCGGATGCTGGTTTACGGAGCTTTGTCGCTGGCCCCGAGCCAGGTTGACCCGGGATCGCTGATCTTTGAAGGCAAGCGCGTAGAAGGTTTCTGGCTTAGCGGCTGGCTGCGCCATAGAAATATGCTGACCCGGCTGCGAGTGGCGCGTCATGTACAGGAGTTGCTTGCAACCGAGTTGAAGACCGAGTTCCAGGCGCGCTTTCCTTTAGAAGAAGCGGCGCGCGCGTTGCAGCAGTACGCAGCCAATATGACGGCAGGAAAAGTTTTGCTGGTTCCGTAGAAGCAGTGTACTCGGTACCCTGTAGCTTTATCTTTCTAAGCTTGGCTGCGCTGTTTCTACGCTTTGCCGCGCATTTTAGCGACCCACCAACGCACTCCAACAAACAGAAAACGCCAGTCGTGAAAGAACTCAGGCGCTTTGTGCTCGAAGGCGTGTCCGATGAATTGCAGCGCCCATCCGAAGATGAAGAGGGCAGTGGCATAGATCCACAGCGGATGGAAAAAGATGGCGGCCAGGAAAAGTACGAGCGAAATAACAATTGTAGGGATGCCAAAAGTGTGACACGCCCGGTTCACGGGATGCTGATGGCTGCTGGCATACTGGGCGATCCATTGCTCGTTGGTGCGTCCGCCTAACATAACGGAAAGATTATACCGCCTTTTGTATGCAGCTTTGTAGCTTCAAAATTACGGTACAAATTACGACGCCGTGCGCATTGCAGGAATTGTTAAAATGCGACATCCTAGTGCTAGCACTTGAGTAGCGAGATATGAGCATTTAGATGCTGAGCGCAATCGTTGAAGGCACAAATCTGGTTTCGCGCCCGCCCGTGGCTGAGTTGCAACCCTACCTGGGCTGTTTCTGGGCACTGGTGCACGCACCCGGAACCAGTGTGCAAACATTGCCTGACGCTTCGGCCTACCTGGTGATCGAAATGCCGGATGCAGCTCCACCGCGCTGCATAGTGGCCGGTCCGCGATTGAAAACTGTGCGTTCTGCTCCTACGGAACGGAGCAATGTGGTCGGCATCAGGCTGCGTCCGGGCGTGGGCTTTCTGCTGACGGGAGCGCCCGCCGATCAGCTTGTAGGTTACCGCGAACCGCTGGCCAAATTCTTAGGAGCATGCGCGGATGAGCTCGCAGAACAAATTGCAAAAGTGAACTCGACGGAAGCACGCTTCGATCTGCTGGAATCCTTCCTGCTGAAATACCTCGCGGCAAAGCGCATCGATGAACGCGTAACGCTGGCCCTGCGCCTTATTGAGCAGTCTGCGGGAGCGATTCAGGTGGAGCAGCTTGCACGGCGCTGCGGCGTCAGCGCCCGCCAACTCGAACGCCTGCTGCGTACTTGGATTGGAATCTCACCCAAGCGGCTGGCCCGCATTGCGCGCTTTCAGGCCGTACTCGGTCACGCTGGGAAACAACCCGTCAGTCAATGGACGCACGTGGCTGCGGAACAGAATTACGTGGACCAGGCCCACTTGATCCATGAATTTTCTGAATTTGCAGGGGCCAGCCCGACGCGCTTCCCAGCTTTGAATTCAAATAATTCCGTTAAGCCAAACTGCGATTAGAGATTGGCGACAGGCATCCACAAGACATTTGTATCGAATGGACAAAGAGCCTCAGGCAGAGGTGGGTATGTTGGCCGCTTCTCTCTCCCGATTTGGAAAACCCGCCGGTACAATTTTAACGCCGCAGCGTGGGCAGAACGCAGATCGTGAGTCAATCTTTGACTTGCAGTTTGGGCAAGGGGCGCCCAGCGGCGCCCTCATCAGGAAATAGATCACAATGCCCAGCGCATTGGGAACCAGGAAAGCCAGGAAGGTCCAGGCAACGTAGTTCATATCTCTACGCCTGGCATCGCCAAAGACATAGGCCAACAGAAGCATGTAAGCTGCGGGAATCAGTGGCGGCAGGCAAACCAGCAAAATGTAAGCCCACACCGGTATCGCACTATGGATGTCCATAACCTTTTGCCAATTGATTAAAGCAATGGCTGCAGCGACAACAAAATAAGCAATTCCTGCCAGAATCTTGCCCGCGTTGGGGACAACCTGCAATTCATCATGCAAACGAGACATACAGTGTCTTCCTTTCTGCTCCCATCAGCACCCAGGCGGCAACGCCTGCCGTGATGATGGTGAACACGGTGGAAAGAAGCAGCGCTACGGCGATTGACGCGCTTCCTATATTAGAAAAACTAAAATGATTGATTGCGGCCGCAAAGAAAAGGACCGAAACCAGGCAAAATAACCACCCAAACCCAATCGCAACCGAGAGGAAAAAAACACTGACCCGTTTTTCCGATTGAGCAGAGCATGCATCTTTGACTCGCGAAACCGTTTGTTGCGCCAATGAGGCGGAAAACGGCGGCGCAGGCCGCTGGTTGAGAGCGCCTGTAATGAGACGCCAGCGATCAAGCTCGGCGGCGCACTCGGCGCACTCTTGAAGATGCTGGTGGACAAACTTTTCTTCTGCGTCGCTCAGCAGACCGCTTGCCGCCAGCGCCAGCAAATCGCGGACTTTGGAATGTGTATTCATTGAGCTGCTACTCCTCGCGGAGCCAGACGGTCACGCAGTAAGTTGAGCGCCCGGTGGAGCCGCGTCTTAATCGTTGGCAAGGGCTGCTGCAGGACCTCTGCAATTTCGTGGATCTTCATCTCTTCCTCGAACCGCAGGGTCAGCACCTCGCGGTATATCGGCGGAAGCGTTTCCACGATGATTGCGACAGCAACCGCCCGTTCGCTGGAGATCATGGCTGAAAGGGCATCCACGGAGCGGTCATGAAAGTGCTCGTTCGCAGGAGCGTCCTCATCCAAAGGCTCAGGACGACGCACACGCCAATAATCAATGGCCAGATTGTGAGCAATCGAAAACAACCAGGCACTGAATTCACTGTACTCTTTGTAAGTGTCAATTCTTTCAATGACCCGCATCCAGGTCTGCTGAAATAAATCTTCGGCCACGCTGTTGTTGCCGACCATGCGAAGCAGGTAACGAAAAAGCCGGTGCTGATAGAGCGGAATGAGAGAGTCGAGGGCGTTAAGGTCGTGCTTCCTGAGCCGCTCAACTTCATTTTCGACGTTCAATCGCAAGCTCCACAAAATGGTCCTGGCAAAGCTCATATCCGTAATGTATACGGACGAGGGCTGGAAAAGGATTCAATTGATTGGGCAGCGTTTTGGGCAGATGTAATCTGTCTTGGGATGGGTCCGTTATGCAACGTCGGTGGCCAGCTATCTCCCAACTGGAATCCCTAGTCACAGCTACGGTGCAGGTTTGGGTTGGGGAGCCGGCGCCGGAGCGGGAGCAAACATCATCTCATAGCGCAATTCGTCAGTTGCAGAGATGCGCACGACCACGACCTGCTTGCCTGCGATCTTGCCATCTGTGCTGCCGGTCTCTGAGCTACCGGCTTCGGGAACAGCAGGTGAAACGGGTTGGATTGCCACTTTGTCTTCTGGTTTTGTACGGAATGAGATCACAAATGTGCCGTCCCCTGAAGGAAGCTTGAGCTGGCTTTTTTCTACGATGATACCGGCAGGGTTGGCACTCAACAGCGGAAGCACTTCGGTAAATGGGCCAGGATGATGAACAGCAACAATGATGGAATTGGCCTCGAAGCGAATTGTCTTCTCACCCTCCTTGCCAAGTGGATAGTGCACCACGAGATCGCCAGATTTTAGATCACGCGAGCCGGGCGCAGGGGCAACAGTCTGGCCATCCGCTTCGAAGGTGGCGGGCAGATCATCGGCCTCAAAGACGTTAGTACCGGAATGTGTTCCCCAAGTCGCATCGTCATCTCCGGTTTGTGATTGCAGAACAGCGCCGGTCTCCGCGCTCCAAAGCAGACCGAGGCCGTAGCGCTGCTGCTTCAAGAGCCGCTTTCCGGAGTTGAAGACGGCGTAGTAGCTGGGACGCCGCACGTACGTGTAGACCATGGGATTGCGGCTATCCATCAACTGGTGGGTGAAGTTGGTGCGCGCAACGTAGGGCAGAAGGTTGCGCGCCTCATCACGCTGCGCCTGAGTAGGACGACAGTCGAATTGAGCGCGATGCAGAAAGGTATACGGTGACCAACTCCAGAACTCGCCGGTCTGGAGCGAGGCAACCTTGGGCCAATTCTTCACTAGATTACGGCGCGTGGCAGAGATTTCTTGCAGGCGCTCAGCATCGGTCTGAGCAAAGGCGCGCGCAATAGGAATCTGCTCAGCCATGGGCTCGGTCAACTCAGGAAGAAAAGGTTTCTTCTGGCGGGTCTCGATGGCGCGGTTGAGTACCCATCCGGCGCCATCGGGCTCGGGCACTGCGTTCCAGGAGAGCCACTCGAACCAGCGGCGTTCGTGCTCGATGAACTGACCGGCGCGGTCCGTGCCGCGAGTGTAATGGTAAACACTGCGCAGATTGCTCTGGTGGGTATAAGAGTTGTATCCCCAATCGGGACCATTGGCCTCGTAAAAAAATCCGGCAGGGCTTTGAAAGTCGCGCATGCCATCCTGAACGCGAGGCCAGAATAGCTTTTCCAATTCGGGATCAGGGTAGAGGTTGAAAAACTCGAGCGCACCCGCCCAGACATTAGTGAATTGATTGGAGTAGCTTTTGCCGTGCAGGTAGAAATCCGGATCGGTGAGGACAACGCGGATGGCCTTACGGTCAGCTTCAATCACGCGCTGCAACAGAGTGGGATCAATAGGGGGGCCGTCCTTCAGCAAGGTGAGGGTCTGACCCATGAACTTGGTGGCAAAGGCAGTAGCCGGAAGGTTCCATTGCTGCGAACCATATTCGCTGAACTTTCCTTCGGGACTCTGAAGACGACACCAGAAGTCGAGCGCCGCTTCCAATCGCTGGCGCAACGCAGCCGAGCCGTAGTAGGGGTTCCATGGCCTCTTCGCTGTATAAAAATACGCCAGCGAAAGGATGTTCTCCATGATGCGAGCGTTATAAGGGTGGTTATCTTTCGGAGAGCGCCAGACGGAGATGCCAATAAAACCACGGTCAGCCCCAGTGGCCACTACGCTGTCAGCCACCTGGTGGAAATTATTGAGATAAAACGGCAGATCAATCTCAGCATCGGTGAAATCACTAGGATTCAATTTCGATAGGTCAACGGGGGGAAGCGGCGCAAAGGGCTCGTCGGCGGCAAAAATGGCAGGAACGGTCACAACCGCGAGCAAAACCAGCAGGGCAATTTTCATGGTCAAGATTGTAAGCTTTCTTACAATATTCGAGCGGCCCATTCGTCTACACAAGTAGATGAAAGAGACGCTGAGCGTCGAGTGCATGACAGCCGAGCAAGAGCAACGGATCTCGGAAGCGATTGAACGGGAGCAGCCCAGGCTGCGGAATTTTATCCGGAGACGTGTCAGCGACCCGGGCGACGCCGAAGACATTCTGCAAGAGGTTTTCTACGAACTGGTGGAAGCTTACCGGATGATGAAGCCCATCGAGCAGGTCGGCGCATGGCTGTTCCGGGTGGCGCGCAACCGCATCATAGATCTGTTCCGCAAGAAGAAACCGGATGCGTTCATTAGCGACCCGATAGCGGTCGCAGAAGATGGAGAGGCGCTGCGGTTGGAAGACCTGCTGCCCTCCGCTGATGCGGGACCGGAAGCGGCTTACGCCCGAAGCGTACTGGTAGAAGAGCTGGACGATGCTTTGCGCGAACTGCCTGAAGAACAGCGCGAAGTATTCATCGCTCACGAGATCGAGGGCAGAAGCTTCAAAGAGCTTGTTGCCGAGACCGGCTTGAATGTGAATACGCTGCGGGCGCGCAAACGTTATGCGGTGCTGCACTTGCGCGAGCGGCTGCAGACAATCTACGACGAGTTTACGAAAGGATGAAGAAGAGAACATGAGAAAATATTGGCCGTTAAAAATACTGAAAATCCTGATATTTGTAGCATTGGCCGCCACCGTATTCAGTTTTGTGGTCATGAAATTGTGGAACTGGCTGACGCCTGAGCTGTTTGGATGGCACACGATTAACTTCTGGCAGGCACTGGGCATTCTGGTGCTGAGCAAGATCCTGTTCGGCGGGTTCCGAGGCCGTCCTGGCTTTGGCGGGCACTGGCGGCAACGCATAATGGAACGCTGGGAGCAGATGACCCCGGAAGAACGTGAGAAATTCAAAGAAGGTATGCGCGGCCGTTGCGGCCCCTTTGGACCTCCCACGACGGCACCGAAGGCGTGAGTTGTTTCGCGACAGGGCAGTTTCTGACTGATTACGTTTCGATCTGTTAGGCTTTTCCTATGCGTTACTGGCTGGCAGCACTCCTACTCGTGGCAACAACCGTGGCTCAGGCGGTCAAAATTCCGCGACCGCCATCGCACGGAGGCTGCACAGCCGCAATCACTGGAGAGTTCGGGGCCGAGTGGCACGGGTTGAGTGATTCTCACGGCGTGCGGATTGAGGTTGAACGGCGGCTCTACCAGACCAAAGATTCTGACCGGTTTTATATCCACGTAAGGATCGCGAATGACAACAACACACCGGTGTCAGTAGATTTGCGTGATGCTCACCTGACCATCTATCCCAATCAGTGGGAGCTTATGCGAGAACCACGCCGGGGGCCCATTGACGAGCTTCGAACCCTCAAGACAGCTCTGGGTCCTGAGCGCACGCAAAATCTTTTGCAGGCCCATGCGCGGCATGTGCTCTCAGAGATTTCTTCTCACCATGCACTCGATTTCTATCGGGAGTCCTACGCCGACCTCGACGACGCTGGAGGTTTTAACGACGGATGTTATTTGATCGTCAGTCTCGACGGGCAGATGTTTTTTACCGATGGTCATTCGTGCTGGCAAGTGAATATGGATGAGATGAGCTCGATAACAAAGAATGAGATCCTGAATCGGGCCGAGTTCGTGCTTCCGCTGCCGATTATGCTATCGCCATTGCCGGAAACAGCGATTATTTTCCATGCATCGCCAACCTTGTAAAAGATGCAGATAGTCGAGTCGAAATCAAAGTAAGAGTTTCCGAAACGTTATAATGCCCAACATCACGATTTGACAGGTTTCCTAGAGAACTATTTCGCAGGCCGGTTACACTAAGTGAGCAATACTTTCTTTTCCGATGATGCGGTCCCGCTGGGCCTTTTGCGCGAGCGGGCGTATAACCTGCGCTGGGCACAACAGCCGGCGGACGTGATTCCGTTGACGGCGGCCGATCCTGACTTCCCAATCTGCCCGGCAATTCAAGAGGAGCTGGTTCGCTACGTGCGTGACGGAGTGCTGAGTTACACTCCGCCGGAGGGACTGCCCAAATTTCGTGAAGCAGTGGCCGACTGGATGCGTACGAGGCGCCAGATAGATTGCTCACCTGCGGCGGTCTTCGCTACGGACAGCGCTGCTGCGGCAATCGCGGTGGTAGCACGCGCCAGCTTGAAGAGCGGCGATGAGGTGCTGATTCCTGATCCGGTTGATTTTTTATTTCAGCACACCATCGAACGCGCCGGCGGCATTCCGGTACGTGTGGGCGTAAAGCCGGCAACAACCGCAGAAGAGTTTATTGCCGCGTTAGAAGCTCGCCTCACGCCGCGCACGCGGATGTTGTGGCTGTGCAATCCGCATAACCCGCTGGGAGCGGTTTACTCACGCGCATGGCTGCAACCAGTCGCAGAGTGGGCGCTACGGCATGGCCTGCGCATTCTCTCGGATGAAATCTGGTCAGATATTGTGTATCCACCCCATCAGTTCGCCAGCTTGGCTGCGCTCTCGCCTGAGATCGCTCGCAGCACGGTCACCGTCTATGGTTTTTCCAAGAACTTCGCCCTGGCGGGATTGCGAGTAGGCTGCGTTGTATGCACCGATCCGGAGTGGAAGAAAGGGATCGTAGCTGCTTCTGACGCTGAGAGCACTGTTTTCGGCGTCTCGGTTCTGTCACAAGTAGCTGTGATCGCCGCAGTTCGAGATGGCCGGGAGTGGCTCTCAGAGTTCATCAGGCATTTACAGGGGCAGCGCGATTATGCGGTTGAGCGCTTATCGAAATGGCCGGGGGTGACCGTTGATCCGCCCAAGGGAACGTACGTCATTTTTCCTTGCGTCCGAAGTGTCAGCGACGACGCGGAGCGCCTGTGTGAACAGTTGCGTGAACAGGCTCGCGTTGCCCTGGTTCCGGGCGCACCCTGCTGGTTTGGGCCGGGAGCCAGCGGACACGTACGCATCTGCTTTGCTACCTCGCGGCGCATTTTACAGGAGGCCTTCGACCGCCTGGATCCGGTTGTGCTGAAGATAGCTGGCAAGAAACAGAAATAGCCAAAACCTTATTCCCTCCCAACCCCCAACCACTGTATTCTTAATGTGTAACTGAGAATGGTGGTACTCCGATGTTTGAGCTTGTTATTAAAGCCCTCAAGGCCCCAGAGAATCGCCCGGCCTGGATTGTTGCCGCGGCTGCAGATTTCATTCAGATCATTGCCTTTCCGTTTTTTTTGGCTGGCGCTCTTTCACCCGCCGATGACATCCTTGATGTAATTACCGGTGCGATTCTCGTCAAACTCATGGGATGGCACTGGGCCCTCCTGCCCTCGTTCTTCGCAAAACTCGTGCCCGGTCTCGATTTGTTCCCAACCTGGACGGCCGCGGTTCTTTTCATCACCAGCCAGCATGCCAGCTCCGAATCCAGTTCCACCTCCAGCCCCCACCTCGATTCCAGCGAACCAAAGATTCTGCCTCCGAGCCCCAATCAAACTCCCGTACGCCGACCTTAGAGAAGGTCGAATGAGTCTCGGGAAAATGTTTCCGGCTTCCAGGTTCCTTAGAAACGGCCGCCAATCATTGCTTGTGATTTTGCTGAGTGCGACATTGTTTCGGTTGGGAAGCACACCAGCGGCCAAGACTGCTACAACAACGCCTACTTTCTATCGCGACGTATTACCCATCCTGCAGAAGCACTGCCAGATGTGTCACCGCCAGGGCGAGATTGCCCCCATGCCGCTCGTGAGCTACGAGCAAACACGGCGCTGGGCGGATGCGATCCGCGAAGAGGTGAGTGCGAAGAAGATGCCGCCTTGGTTTGCCGATCCTGCATACGGAAGCTTCTCCGACGATCCGTCACTGACACCACCACAGCAGATTGTTACGCTTTCGGTGTGGGCTGATGCCCATGCGCCTGCGGGCGATCCCCACGACGCGCCACCTGCGCTGCACTGGACGCAAGGCTGGAACATTTCTCAGCCCGACGTTGTAGTGCAAATGCCAAAACGGGTCTCCATTCCTGCTCACGGAGACGTGGAATATACGTACGAGATCGTGCCCACCGGCTTCAGCGAAGACAAGTGGATACAAATGTCGGAGGTCAAACCCTCAAGCCGGGAGCATGTGCATCATGCGGTGGTGTATATCCGTCCGCCAGATTCAGAGTGGCTGCGCAGTGCTCCGCTGGGTGTGCCGTTTACGGCGTCAAGTCTGCGAGATGAAAAACTCCGGCGCGAGGCGCACGCGACCACCAGCGACATGCTTCTGGTCTACGCGCCCGGCAGCTCGCCTGACCGTTGGCCTGATGGCATGGCGAAATTTGTTCCGGCGCACTCCGACCTGGTTTTCCAGATGCATTACACAACCAACGGACATGCCGCAACCGACCGGACGAGTGTCGGAATTGTTTTCGCCAGGCAGCCACCCAAACAACGCATATTTACATTGCAACTGGCTAACGATCACGATGCCATCCCTATTCCAGCGGGTGCAGAAAACTACCGCGTGGAAGTGCACGGCACTCTACCCAACGACGCCACACTGCTCAGCTTTTTTCCGCATATGCATCTGCGCGGGAAGCGGTTTGAGTACAACATCATTCATCCGGACCGCAGCGTGGAGACACTGCTGCGCGTGAACTACAACTTCTACTGGCAGTTGAGCTACCGCTTGGCGGAGCCACGCGTGCTCAAGGCAGGCACCGAATTGCAAGCGGTGGCGTGGTATGACAATTCAAGGAACAATCTGCATAACCCGGACCCAGACAGCCCGGTCGAGTGGGGCGACCAAACTTACAACGAAATGATGGTCGGATTCTTCGACGTTGCAGTCCCGGCGAATATAGATAAGTGGCATTTCTTTATTCGTCAGCAAGACCATTTGAGTTCGCAGGAAAACGCGCATTAAATTTAATGTATTCAGCGTTTTATGGGGAACTTCATCAAATTTTCAGTAAAACTTTACAAATTCTTCAACTTTTAAAAGCGGAATACGCATCTTAGAGAGTATGGCCGGAGAGAATTGAGAGGAACTCTTTGAACATGCAATTCAACTTTGCAAGATTCGCAAAAAGAATAGCGGTTGTTGCAACCTTCGGTGCACTCTGTTTCTTTGTTGGTGTGCCGCGCGCACATGCTGATGACCGAGACAGAGATAGGGACAGGGACCGTGCGAAATGCCAGCAACGCGTGGAAAAAGCCGAATGGAAGCTTGATGAGGCGATCCGCAAACACGGCGAATATAGCCATCAAGCGAATGACCGGCGACGCGATCTGAACGAACAACGAGAGCATTGCTGGAATGAATTCCATAGCTATTGGAACGGCCACGACCGTCAATGGCACGATGAACACGACTGGGACCGCGACGATCACGACAGGGACCGTGATCATGACAGGGACCGCGACCATGGTGATCATTTCCGTGATCACGACTATGATCGTGGTTCCCGCTAATCGCGGCAAAGTTGTTTTTGAAACGGGCTGGAATCGTGAGTTCCAGCCCGTTTTTTTATGTAAAAAAGGATCCGAGCTATTCACTCTATGGGCCGCATAGTCATTTCCGCGTGACGGTCTAACCACCAACCTCAAAAACTGATATGTTAGAAATCATGAAGACAATTGGACTCATCGGCGGCATGAGTTGGGAATCTTCGGTAGAGTACTACCGGCTTATCAACCAGGGAATGAAAGCACGGCTGGGCGGGCACAATAATGCCAGGAGCCTCATGGTAACTGTGAATTTCGACGAGATTGCAGTATTGCAACGTGAAGGACGCTGGGAGGAACTGGGCGCTCAAATGGCTCACGCGGCCCGCCAACTGGAAGGCGGCGGGGCCGACTTTATCCTGCTATGTACGAACACGATGCACAAATTGACACCCAATATTGAGAGCGCAGTCAAAATTCCATTTCTCCACATTGCTGATGCGACGGCAAAGGCGATCAAAAGCGCCGGTATGAAAAAAGTGGGCCTGCTGGGGACCCGCTTTACCATGGAAGATGAATTTTATCGGGAGCGGCTTGAGTCCAGGCATGGTATTGGAGCCGTGATCCCCAACCAGGAAGACCGCGCCGTCGTGCATCGAATTATCTATGACGAACTTTGCCACGGCACGGTTCTAGACTCTTCACGCAAAGAGTATCAACGGATTATTGAATGGCTGAAAGCAAATGGCTGTGAGGGTGTCGTACTTGGTTGCACAGAAATCACACTGCTGATCAAACCGGCCGACTCGTCACTTCCGGTTTTTGATACAACTCAGATTCATGCTGCGCAAGCCGTCGAACTGGCGGTTGAGAATGGTGCTTAGTCCTCGGTCGTCAGACGTAGGCGTCGAGAGCGATGACTTGGCTGGTACTGGTTTGTTGCCATAAGCCGTGCCTTTTATACTGAATCCATGAAAATGGACGGATTTCCATTATCAACCACTGATTGGAGCCAGGTCTCTCCTACAAAGCATCCGGGAGAAAGCGGTTTTGCGCTTTGGCGTACCCAGACCGTGGGAGAGATTCGCGTGCGCATGGTGGAATATTCGCCGGGCTATACCGCAGACCACTGGTGCTCCAAAGGCCACATCATCCTTTGCCTGGAAGGCGAGCTCGAAACCAAAACTGCCGATGGCCAGAGCTTCACTTTGAAGCCCGGGTTCAGCTACCAGGTGAGCGACGGAAGTTCACCGCACCGCAGCTCAACCCGGGCCGGCGCAAAACTCTTCATCGTAGATTGAAATTCCTAAAACTTAAGGAGGAATTTTATTACGTTGACTATAAGTACTTTATAACATAAAGTACTTATCATGATTCCTCCTGGCAAACCATTCCAACGACCCCCCAAGAAGCGCTGGATTCCGCGAGAGATGATCATAGGGCCCAAGCTGGAGGCAAGCGCCTCGCGCCTGCCGATACGGCAGCATTACGCTTTGCTGATCAATCCGTTCTACCCCAAGGACCCGCACGCAAGCTTTGGCAAGCACGTACTGACGCCGACCCTGGCGCTGACCAGCTTCGCGGCGGCAACGCCTGAGCATTGGCGGGTGGAATATTGGGACGAAAACCTGCTGGACGGACGTCCACCGTTTGACCCGATGCCGCAGGTGGTGGGCATTACCGTTCACCTCACCTTCGCCCAGCGGGCATACGAACTGGCAGACTGGTACCGCGCACGGGGCGCGAAGGTAATACTCGGAGGGCTTCATGTTCTTTCTTGTCCCGAGGACTGTGCGCCTCACGCCGATGCCTTAGCTTTGGGCGACGGCGTGCAACTCTGGCCGCGAATCCTGTGCGATGTAGAAGCGGACCAACTGCAACCATGCTACATTGCAACGTATGAGAATGATTATTGCGACGATCCCGCGCCACGGCGTTCTATTCTTCCGCGTCATAGCTTCCTGACCACGACCAGCTTGATTGCGACGCGCGGCTGCCATAACCGTTGCGGCTTTTGTTATCTGGCAACCGAAGGGCTGCGCATGCCGTATCGTATGCGGCGCCCGCAGCAGGTGGCGGACGAATTTGCAGCAAACCGGGAACCCTACGCCGTGTTTATTGATAACAACCTGGGCTCGCGCAGGGACTATCTGCACGCTCTGTGCACTGCGCTGCGTCCGTTGAACAAGATATGGAGCGCGGCAGTTTCGATTGATGTTACCGATGATCCCAGCCTCATCCGCAACATGGCATTGGCAGGATGTACCGGTGTTTTTATCGGGTTCGAATCGCTCAGCGACAACAATCTGGCCGAGGCGCACAAAAAGACTCCGAAGACCTCAGACTATGCCCGCCGGGTGCAAATGCTGCACGATTGCGGCATCCAGGTGAACGGCTCGTTCGTGTTGGGCTTTGACCATGACCGTAAAGATGTTTTTGCGCGCACCGCGGAATGGATTGAAGAAAACCGCTTGGAGTGCGCGACTTTTCATATTCTCACTCCGTATCCGGCGACGCCTCTGTTCCGGCAGATGGAAGCCCAGGGACGATTGCTGCACAAGAATTGGACCCTCTACGACACGGGTCACACCGTATTCCAACCCAAGCACATGACTCCAGAAGAATTGGAGCAGGGTTACGGTTGGATTTACGAACGGTTGTTCTCGCACGCCTCCATCTGGCGGCGCCGGCCCAAAGATTGGCGCGCAGCACCTCTGTATCTGGCCATGTCATATCTCTACAAGCGCTCGAACCGTTTCTGGCATCAACTGATCAAGCACGATCTTGTGCATAGCGTGTGGTCGCCGCTGGTGGAGCTGACTCGCTTGCGGCATGTCCGCTTCCGTCAACAACTCGCACGGAGCGAAGCGCCCGTCACGACGTCCGGCCAGGTGGTCTCGGCCGGAGTTTAGAAGTTGATGCTACGAGTGAGTAATTTGCCAGATGGGGGTTTGGTTGCGGAAGTCGCGGACAAAGTTTATAACTTGTTCTTGTGCGACAGCCAACCGTAAGACGAATCCTGGCCCTTCTCGCAATCGCCTGCGTGACCTGGATGGCTCCCTCCCGTGTTATAGCTCAGAGTGAAATAACAGTTTCCAGTTGCCTCAAACAGACGAAGATTCCAATCACCTTCCAGATTGATTGCACTCACATTAAAGATACGGCGACGCAGCAACTCTGCCGACCCTTCATTGAAAATCAGGCGTGCAAGGTTTTTCCCGCCTACCGCAAGATCACCGGCATCAAGCTGGAAGAGATCTGCCCCTCACTCAAGTTTACGATCTATGATGATGACAACTGGCCCCACCCCAAAGGTGAGGGCGGCCTGGCATTACATTGCGCGGTGGATTACCTCTCCCAGTATTCCGTGAAATTCAGGTCCGATTCAAAGCTGGGCCCGTATGACGTCCATGAGCTTCTTCATGAATATCAGCTTGCTCTTGGACCGCTTCCCGAAGCGCACGTCCTTTTTACCTCAAGCATGGCCGAGGCAATGCGTGAAATTGGCGACACTGAACAATATGAAGTAAGACTCAAGCGTATGAAAGAAGAGGCCCAGAGGCTCAAGGAAAAGCTCGAGAGCGATAAGGGCAAATCCGCCACTGATGCATGCAAACTTGCCCAGACTCAAGTTGAAGAAAGTTTGTACCTTGAGAACAGCAAGAATGTTTACATGTTTTACCTCAAGCTGCCTCCTGGCAAGGGCACAAGCCAGGCTGATCGAGAAGCGCGATTCAATCGCATGTTCTACGTGGTTGCAGGGGGCAAGGGACCTGTCAAACAATTCTTGATTGATCACGGATGCTCACCGTTCTAAGCAGTCCTTGGGTTGAAAGCTCATTGACGCAAGAACGAATGCCCTGAAGACAAAGAACTAAATTCCTGATCAAAGATCCATTCCATCGGAACGACGCAAATGTCTATAACTCTCAAAGTTGATCATGACCGAAGCTGGGCGTATGTAAAGGCGGAAGGGTCAATTACCCTGGCGGAGATCAAACAGCACCTTGAAGAAGAACGGCGCGCGCGCGGCTTGGCGTACCCCGAGTTGGTTGATGCACGCGCCGCAAAGGTTCCACTTTCCTGCGAAGAAATCTATCAACTGATTGACGTGCTGAAAAACCTGGCGAAACAGGAGCGGCTGGGGCCAACCGCCATCGTGGTTTCCAGTGACGTCAATTACGGGATACTGCGTATGGTGGAAACCCTGCTGGCGGAAGTAACGCAAATCCGGCCCTTTCGGGACTTCCACGAAGCCGAAGTTTGGCTCGCCCAGCAGCAAGCGTAAAGGTGGCCCCATTCTGGTTTAGAGCCCAAATCGGGAATGGGAATAGAGCATTCCTTTCGCCGGCTCCAGTTTGCTGCCAAAGCATCAAAATTTACATGACTTTACACATTATTTACAATATTTTGACAATTCCATAGTTCTGCTGCACCATCATTACTGTCTTAGGTAAAACTTATCCCCAGCACTTTAAGGAGCTCCTATGAAACGAACCTTTGGTGTAGTTCTATCTGTTTTAATCCTTTTACTGGCTGGTACGGCAGGAACGCAGAAGCCGCAACCTCGTGCGCATCTGCATCCTGCGTATTATGATACCGCTCCCAATTCGGACGACCAACAATGTGATCCGAGCGTACAAGGTTGTCCCCAAATTCCACCTCCGTGTCCCCCTTGTCACTGAGGAAAGGCTCTCGGAATGGGCTTCGCATAGGGCAGTTCATAAACCCTAAACTAAAATAGGGTGATAGTTGTGTGAGCCAACTATGGAGGCCCAAACTTTTTATTAAGGCAACCCAGTTTCCGTTTTCCGGGATGATTTGCGCCTGGTCGTCCAGACAGATAGCTTAAACGGAAGCTCAGACATATTCTCCTACGCAGATTATGCGAATGAAGTTACGCAACCTCGTCATTTCCCAGACTGTATTCTTTTTATTAACTCTTTGTACTTTCGGCCAAACTGCGTCTAATCTGAAACATTCGGTTACAGATGCTTTGGGAGAACCCACCAGGGGAATCGTAGTCGAAAAGGTTGACAAAAACTCTACTGCCGACAAAGCGGGATTTAAGGAAGGCGACATACTGTTAGATTGGACCCGTGATGACGCCAAGGGCAAAATGGATTCGCCCTTTGATCTGCTCCAAATACAAATCGAGCAGGCCTCCCGGGGAGCAGTAAGCATTGAAGGACTAAGAGGCACGGAAACCCGGGTTTGGATATTGGAGACTGATACTTGGGGCATCAAGGTGCGCCCGAATCTTCCCGAGGTCCTGCTGGTGATTTATCGAGAAGGCCAGGAATTGGCCAAGGCCGGCAAGCCGGCGCAGGCGGCGGAACGTTGGCGCGTGGCCGCAGTCGAGGCGCAAAAATCCCAACCAGTATGGGTTAGCTCCTGGTTGATGTTTCATGCCGCCGATCTTTTAGCTGGAGAACGGCAATGGGAGGAAGCCGATGCTTATTATCGAAAGGCTATTGAACAGGCACAAGAAGCCGGGGCGGCATTCAAGGCTCGATTACTTCAGGAATGGGGCAGCACTTACAGAGATCGAAGCGATTGGGAAAATGCAGAAAAGTATTACCGACAGGCACTGCTAGAGAGGCAGAAGCTGGGAACCGATACTGTCAGTATCGCGCTAAACCTCCAATATCTTGGCGTGGCGACGTGGAATCAAAACGATCTGGCAAGCTGTGAAGAGTACTACCGCCAGGCTTCTACGATCATGGAGAAGTTGGTTCCAGAAAGCCTCTACGCCGCTTCAAGCTTGAATGCCCTCGGGAATGTTTACTATGGACGTGGTGATCTGGCTAAAGCAGAGGATTACTATCGGCGTGCGCTGGCAATCCAAAAGAAACTTTCCCCTGGCAGTCTCAGTGTCTCAGCAAGCATCAGCAATCTTGGACTGATTGCTCTTCAACGCGGTGATCCAGCCAAAGCTGAAGAGTACTTAAAGCAAGCTTTGGGAATTCTGGAGAAATTGGATCCCAATGGTCTCAGGGCTGCACACGTTCTGACGGACCTTGGAGATGCTGTTCTGGATCGAGGCGATCCAACAAAGGCAGAGGAATACTACCAACAAGGGCTCGCTATTCGAAAGAGGCTCGCGCCTGAAACTCTGGTTGCTGCAATGAGTCTTGGGAGTCTCGGTGATCTTGCTCAATACCGGAGTAATGGAGCCAAGGCGGAAGAATACTATCGTCAAGCTCTGGCGATCGAGGAGAAAGTAGCTCCTGGAAGCTTATACATTGCCCTTACCTTTAAGGGGTTAGGCGATGTAGTTCAGAGCCGCGGTGATCTGGCTAAAGCCGAGGAGTACTACCGTCAAGCTCTGGCGATCCAGGAAAAGCTGGCGTCTGGCAGTAAGTACCATGCCGCAACACTTGCTGCTCTAGCCAGCATCATGCGTCAGAAACAGCGGCCCGATGCTGCTGCGCAACTGTTCGATCAAGCCTTAACTGCACTGGAGAGTCAAACCGCCCGCCTGGGTGGAGTGGATGAAGACCGATTCCGGTTTCGCGCTAAATATGACAGCTATTACGAGGATTACATAGAGCTCCTTATCGCCGAGCAACAGCCTGAGCTTGCCTTTCAGGTACTCGAGCGCTCACGGGCCCGAACGTTGCTGGAAACCCTGGCTATGGGTCGCATAGATATCCACACCGGAGTGACCCCGGACCTGCTCGAACAGGAACGCTCCTTGCAACAGTTGTATACTGCCAAGTCAAACCGGCGACTCCAGTTTCTCAACAGTACCCATTCACAAGAGCAGCTCATTGCAATTGACAAAGAGATCAAGGAGCTTCTGGAGAAATACCAGGATGTGGAAGGACAAATTCGAGCGAGCAGCCCCGGCTATGCTGCGCTCACCCAGCCGCGGCCTCTAAGCACCAAGGAAATCCAGAAGCAATTGCTCGATGACGGCACACTTTTGCTGGAATACTCGCTGGGTGAAGAGCGCAGCTATGTTTTTGCTGTAACTCCAAACACGCTGGTTGCGTACAAGTTACCCAAGCGCGCCTTGATCGAAGGGGCAGCGCGCCAAGTGTACTCTTCTCTGACCGCACGAAACAGCCGCAAGAAAGGCGAGGACTTCCTGGAGTGGCAGGCCCGGGTGGAGAAAGCCGAAGTAGAATATCCAAAGGCGGCGAGCGAGCTGAGCCGAATGATACTGGGACCTGTAGCCGGCGAGCTCAAAGCGAAACGGCTACTGATCGTCAGTGATGGCGCGCTGCATTACATTCCCTTTGCAGCTCTGCCGATTCCGAAAGCATCCACGGCTGTCAGCAGACCAGCAGTCCCGCTCATTGTGAAACACGAAATTGTAAATTTGCCTTCGGCGTCAGTTTTATCGGTGCTGCGGCAGGAGAGGATGGGCCGGGAGAGGGCGCCCAAGGCAGTTGCCGTGCTCGCCGACCCTGTTTTTGACGACGCAGACGTACGGCTGCAGCGAGCAACAGATCAAGAGCAGGGGCCGAACCGCATGGCCATGCGGGGAGAAGAAAATGATGAAGAAGATTTATCTGACGGCCAGTTGACGCGCTCTGCAGCAGACGTAGGTTTGGGAACGCAAGGAAAAGTACCGTTCCCACGGCTGCCACTGACACGGCAAGAGGCCGACAGCATTATGACAATGACCCCTGCCGGAGAAGGCATGGTGGCCCTCGACTTTAACGCGAGCCGCGCAACCGCGGTCAGTAAAAGTCTGGCGCAATATCGAATCGTGCACTTTGCCACCCACGGAATACTGAACAGCCAGCATCCGCAGTTGTCGGGCCTGGTGTTGTCGTTGGTCAATGCAAAAGGAAGACCGCAGAATGGTTTTCTTGGACTGCAGGATATTTATAACTTGAATCTGCCGGCGGAGTTGGTCGTACTGAGCGCATGTGAAACTGGCCTGGGGAAAGAAATCCAAGGAGAGGGGCTGATAGGACTGACACGGGGTTTCATGTATGCCGGGGCCTCTCGCGTTGTAGCGAGTTTGTGGAAGATTGACGATCTTGCCACAGCCAATCTTATGGGTGAATTTTATAAAGCGATGGAGCAGCAAAGAATGCCGCCCGCAGCAGCACTGCGACAGGCCCAAATCGCGATGTGGAAGCAGCAGCGCTGGCGTGCGCCTTATTACTGGGCTGCTTTCCAAATCCACGGAGAGTGGAAGTAAGAGCATTCAGTCATTATTTTGCCACTTATAGATTGTGTCATTGCAGCGAGTTGATGGCTCATTTTCCGGATGCGATTGGTTTCGCTACGCGGAAATAATAGTTTGCTACATCTTCCCAATGGGCGCCGGCGCGTGCGATCTGAAGCTTGAGAGTGTAATCTCCAGCGGTCAGCACATTGGCCGGTACAGTTGCGACGACACCTGCGTCTTTGTGAACCGTGGCCCCGCTCCAAATCCCCGGCCGCTCCGGTGTTCCCAATATCACACGATAGTTTTCATTTGCCGTTGAAGAAGGCCACATCAGCTTCAATTGAACTTCACGGGTTGTGCCCGGTACTGTGATCTGTACTCCACTGTCTGAGCGAACACGGCCCGGTTCAAGAACAAACGCAATCTGTTGATTGTCGCCCGAAGTAGTAATGGGCCGAGAGGGAGTGCTCTTCCAGAGCGGCAGCAGACCGGCCACCAGGAAGATCATGGCTGCGGCAAAAGCCAGCGCAAAACCCCAACGCAAGCGAAGAACCGGGCGTGGGTGCTGCTGTTCCTTAGCTGAAGCTGCAGCATCCAGGGCCTGGCGCAAGATGCGCGCGGAGTCAACCCGGGCCCGCCGCGCAGGAGTCTGCAAATAGACCTCTTCAAAACGAGGAACCAGACTCTCTTCCAACCTGGAACATGCGTATTTCATGATCAGGTCATCTTCGATCGAAGAAACTTGTTCCACCAGGGAGGGTTCCTGACTGAAGCGCTCTTCCAGTAGGGAGCGTTCCTCGGGCTCCATTTCATCGAGGAGATAGCGGATGATTTGTGCGTCAGGATCGAGCGTTGCCACTCTGTCTTGTTCTCCTTCTACCATATATATGAACTCAAGACGTACTTGTGTTTCATGATTCTTTTCTTCCTGAACCCCTGGCACGCAAGCTGGCCAGCTCTTCCAATCGCCTCCGTATACGGTGAACCCGGAGCCGCAGGGCTCCCGGCTGCAAACCGGCTTTTCGACTCCACGCCTCTCCCTCCCCCTGAACGTATGCCATCAACATTTCAAACTCCTCATTCGGCAACTTGCCCAGGCACTCGCTCAGAAAGACGCGTTGCTCGGCTGGATCGAGGTTGTAGAACGAAGACGGCGGCTTGAGTATATCCACATCAGCGAGTTGCTCGGGCTGGCGTGCCTTCCAACCCTCCCGCACCACGTTCCGTGCAATCCCAAAAAAATAGGCGGCGGGGTTTTCCGCCGTTATTTTCTTCCCTTCCTGAAGCCTGCTAAAGCCGCGTTTCAGGACCTCCTGCGCCATATCTTGGGGATCTGATTTTCGGTTCCATTCGAAGTACCTTGTCAGGCTGCGATACAAGGCAATGTATTTTTCCTCGGCCTGACAAGGGTCGGAATCAAAAATGGCGAGCAACTCGCTTCGGGAAAGAGTTGAAGGGCCAAACTCCTGACGGGACATGAACGCTGCTCCCTAAGAAAAAACACCTGTTATGTTGGGCATGGCTTCCAGCCCTTTTCTCGGATATTGCGATTGGGGTCGTGAGTTCTGTATTGAAATTCTACATAGAAATACCGCGAAATACCGCCTGAACAACCTTTTTCTTTGAGCGGTAACAAATGCACGGAAATTCCCATTCTAGAAATGAACGCCGAATTATGGAGTGGCGCAGAAAAACTGCAGCCATATTTTCTTTTGTTGATCTGGCCAGCCGGACTCCGAGTCACTCGGCGCTTTGCGATTGCAAGCGCGCGAGCACCCGCTTTCCATTACGCAGCTCGAGCGTATTGCCCATGATACGATAGCGCGTAGTCGCTTGCAGGGCCTCGACGAAATCGTGCTCCTGCTTCGTCGCAGGCTCCGGGCAAGCCATCTCCGTCAATGCGATGGCCGAGAAGTGCAGCGAGCTCTTGCCCGCTTCGTAAGTTCCCATAAACCGGTTGCAACCGCCCGATCCCGCCACCTTCTTCCCCTCAGGATTTAACTGTAAATCCGCGCTCCCAGTTCCCAGCGTAACCACGAAGGGAGCGCCGCCGAGTTCGATCAGCTTCCAGTCTGTTCCCTCGAGCTTTGCTCTAGCTGTATGACTATGGTGTGTTTTGTTCGTATTGGAAGCAGCTTCGGCAGCGACCGGCTCCACAATGATCGAGATCTCCATGGGCGCACCATGCGTGATGACTGGATACGATGTCGTGGAAGTGAACAACATCTTTCCGTTCACTAGGATCGTGGCTTCCACGGCATAGGTATGCACCGGGTCAATATTTGCCGGAGTGTAGGGGATGCGGAAGGCGATCGGCACCTGCTTTCCTTTTGTAGGAATGTTGACCTCTGCGATCAGCTTTGCCGGTGCATCTTGCAGGAAGATGTCCTGCAATTGCAGATTGACAATTGCATCGGGTGGAAGCACACTGCGTTGCCGATATGTGACCGTGCCGGTAACGGCAGTCGGTATTTTGCCGCTTTGGCCCCAGGCAGATGCACCCAGAATGACGGATGCGATCATAGTCGTAACGATTACTGTTGGTCGGAACATTTGGAGTTCTCCTTTCAATCCCAGAACGGGAACGATGGTCAGATGCGATCCAGCGGGTTGGGCGACTCGCTTAGTGGCAGGCTATCTTTTGGACCTCCGGCAAGCCATCCACGGATACTTTTGGGTTGTAGGTGACGGTACACTCGGAGGTGCTTGCGGGAAGCCCTTTCGAAAGCACGACGCTGGTCGATGAGTAGTGGCAGCTCAGCCAGGTGCCGGGAGATGAGTTGGCAGTAAAATGCCACACCCCGTACGCCAAGCCATTGCGCTTCGTCCAACTATCGTATGCCAGGCTGGCCTCTTGCTCGGGAGGCCCGTCGTAAAACGTTATCCCCGATAAGTTGTGGGGTGTTTTGTCCTGCCCGGCAGTCCAACCCTCTGGAGTCTTTTCGATCGTCTGTTTCACCGAGATAGACGCAGGGCAATAGCCCTCTTGAGCGCTTACTAATCTGGGAGAGACGAAGATAAGCGAAGCCAAAATGAATGCGGCGAGCCAATACCTGACACCGAAATCAAAAGAGCGTGAGCAAATGCGTTGCAAACAACACTGCCTGGTTGAAGCCATGGGATTTCCTCGTTAATTAAGGTGAATGTACAAGTCATTATTCGCGAGGCACAGAACGGCGTCAACCAAAGCATGGCTTCGCCAAAAAATCGTGAAAATCGAGTTTTTCTATAAATGATGTTTAAAGAAGAACATGGCTGCATGCACCGTTTATACCTTTTTAGGTCTTGCAGTATCTCGTTTTTGTGATGCTCAAGCGCCAGAGGCGCGGTGTAGATTTTAGCCCAGGGCGGAAGCCCTGGGTAGGCTGCAACAGAGAGACCGAGCCCCGGAGGGGCGGCACCTAGCCGAAGGTCGGCGCTTAGCCTAGCCCTGATAAAGCTCACCGCCAGCCCCAAAAAAATGCAACCTCCGGGAACTTTTTCGTTCCTTAAGACATTACAGGTTATAGAAGTGACTTACCGGATAGCGGAAGGAGATGCACGGGCAACCATGGTCAGCGATGAAGCCTTAATGCTGGAATTTCAACGCGGATCGCGAGAGGCGTTTGAAGAACTCTTCGCCCGCTATTGCGGACCGCTTTATGGGTTTTTCCGACGGCGGCTGGAAAGCCAGGAGCGTGCCGAGGATCTGGCGCAGGAAACCTTTCTCGCGGTGATTCGCGCCACCGCACGCTACGAGCCGCGGGCGCTGGTGCGGACTTACCTTTATGGCATTGCCTTGAAGCTGGTGGCCGCCGAGCGGCGCAAACAGAAGAACACTCCAGCAAACCAATCCGACGCAGAACCCACAACCGATGATGCCACCGAGGAAGCACTGTGGGTCAGGCAGGCCCTGGGCAAGCTTGACGCGGGGGAGCGCGAGATCCTGATGCTGAGGGAATACGAGCAGCTCAGCTACTCCGAAATTGCCGAATTGCTGTGCCTTCCGGTGAACACCGTACGCTCACGGCTGTTTCGCTCGCGCATGGCGTTGAAAGGCTATCTGGAACCGGAGATGAAAAGTCACGGCGCGGTGGCAACCAGCGGAGCAATGGGCAATACAGCAGTAAGAACGGCAGAAGTAAGGCCGGAGAAAGACGAGGAGTGAAATGAGCATGAGCAAACATCCCATTGCAGAAGAAGAATTGATGGCCTACCTGGATGGCGAACTCTCGCTGGACCGGGCAGCCACCGCGGCCGAGCATCTCAAGAAATGCCGCGAGTGCCAGAGCGTTGCTGGCGATCTGCAAAGCGTCTCGCGAAGACTCATGGCGTGGCAGGTGGAACCATCCGAAGATTCGCGGATCACACGAGGTGTTACTGCCGTGCTTGATGAACGGGCACAGAAGATTGACGCTGCTAATGTGGGCCGGCGGGGTTGGCGCGATGCCTTAAAGATGCCCCGGTTGCCGCGCTGGGTCTGGGGTTCTGGTATCGGGGTCGCCAGTCTGGCTGTGCTGCTGCTCATATTGGGCGTGTTCTTCTTTCCAAGAGCCCAGTATGCTCCCACACAACTCGCACAGCAGAGAATTGGCGGGCTGCTTGTAGAAACGCATAAGACCGTAGCGCCACAACCCGCAGGGTTGCCTGAGCTGAAGGAGCCGGAAGCTGGGGTGACAATCGTAACCAAAAGCGGAACTGATGAACAAGATGGCAGGACGGGCGGCGGAGGCGAGCACGAAAGAGGCAGCTCAACGGTCCCGGCTGGCCCCATGATTGTACGTACAGCAGGGCTCACGTTGACGACCAAAGAATTCGACAAAACGCGAACCGGTTTGGAAGAAATCCTGAAGCGGCACGGTGGCTACGTCGGCCAGTTAAACGTCACCGCCCCCTCCGGCAGCGGACGCACTCTGAATGCGACTTTGCGCGTGCCTGCCGATCAACTCGACGCCACCATGGCGGAGTTAAAGAAACTGGGCCGGGTAGATGTTGAATCGCAAAGCGGCGAAGAAGTCACGCAACAGTATGTCGACCTGGTGGCCAGGCTCGCGAACGCCAGGAACAGTGAGCAGCGCTTGACCGAGATTCTGCGCCACCGCACCGGGGAGCTCTCCGATGTCTTGGCCGTCGAGGTCGAGATAGAGCGTGTCCGCGGCGAGATCGAACAGATGGAAGCCGAAAGAAAGAACTTGGCGCACCAGGTGGATTTTGCGACGCTCAACGCGACCTTGACGGAGGAATACGAGAACCAGCTTCAGGCAGTTCCGGTTTCAACCTTCACCCGCATTCGCAACGCCGCCGTAGACGGCTACAGCACGGTCACAGGAAGTGTGGTCAGTTTAGTGTTGTTCCTGTTTTCCTACGGACCGGTGCTTCTGCTCTGGGGCGGCCTGCTGTTCTTTGCGGTCCGCATCGCATGGAGAAGATGGCGAAGAAGGAATGCTTAGAGCTTTTCTCCGTGAATCTGCGACCATTCATGAAACAAGCTGGCTCAGTTGACGTCCTTAGAGGCTGCGGAAAAACTTTACGATTGCCATGGAGAAAAAAACTGTTTCACGCGCGCTAGCGCGTGGTTGTCAGGGCACGGCTTCAGCCGTGCCGCTAAAATAAATATCTTTCCGCAGCCTCTTTCGAAGCATTACGCCCGCGCCGGGCCGCGCAGCACGCGCGCCGGCAACAGAATAATGGATTTCACCAGGCCCAGCACGCCATCCACAGCAATTCCAACAATGCGGAAGGGTAAAAGCAGCAGCCAGATCAACGGGTAGGCCACCAGTGCCAGCAACGCAAGCGGCCAGCACAGCACCAGCAAAATACACCACAACAGGAAGGTGAACATGGTTCTCTCCTCACTTATATGATACGGCGACTCTGGCGGCAAAGTTCCCCGCCTGGCGTAAAATAAGCACTCTTGCCGGTTCCGCCTGAACATGACCGTCTGCGTGTTGTTCTGGTAGCTACGCGCAACCCGCTCAACATCGGCGCCGCGGCTCGCGCCATGAGCAACTTCGGCTTCCGCCATCTGCGTGTGGTGAATCCGTACGAGCTGGCATTTCGCGAGGCCCGCTCCGCTGTGGGCGCGTCAGCGCTGCTCAAGAGCGCGAAAGAATATAAGAGCGTAGCCGAGGCCGTGGCCGACTGTACCCTTATAGTGGGAACAACTGCAGTGCGCCATCGGGAATTGCAGCATCCCCTCAGGCGTCTGGAAGACGGTGCTCGCCTTATCCGCAAGCAACTTGCATCTGGCAGCGTTGCACTTTTGTTCGGTTCGGAAAAGCGCGGCCTCTCGAACCAGGACCTGAGCCACTGCCATTGGTTGATGCGCATTCCGACCCATGAAGAGCATATCTCCGTGAACCTGGCACAGGCTGTGGCGATCTGCCTGTATGAATTGGTGCGCGATGCGCAAAGCGAACGACAACCCGAGAAATTAAAAACTGCACGGCAAACTACACGGCAAACGAAGAAGCCGGAGTCCGCGACCGCCGGCCAGCTTGAGCGCATCACTGAAGTGCTGCTCGAGGCTTTACGCGCCAGCGGCTACCTGAAGCCGCGCTCTGCGTCTCTGTCAGAAGAAAAAATTCGCCGTCTGGTCCGTCGGCTGAATCTACCCGCCAGCGACGCCGAGGTCTGGCTCGGCATGTTGCGGCAGATGTTGTGGAAGATGCGACCCGGGAAAGAGACGAAGGAGTGAGGAGAGCATGGTAGACTCCTTCTGCTATGAAACCGTATTTCCGTGCTCTACCGTTTTTCTGCACGCTGTTGGCTACTGTAGCCTTCGCGGCTGAGCCCAAGGTGATTCCCCTCTGGCCGGGTGTTGCGCCGGGATCGGAAAACTCGAAGTACGAAGAGACCCAGATTACAGTGCAGGATGGAACCAAGCGCATCAGCAATGTGACGCATCCTACGCTGACCGCTTTTCTTCCGGATGCCGCAACCGCTAACGGCACCGCCGTGATTATTTGCCCGGGTGGAGGTTTTCGCTGGCTGTCTTTTGACCACGAAGGAGCCGAGTTGGCGCGCTGGCTGAATTCGATTGGTGTGACGGCGTTCGTCCTCAAGTACCGGGTCATGCGCACCGGGGATGAAGATGAAAAAGATCCTGCCAAGGCGGCAGAGCGCAAGAAGGCAGTCATCCCCCTGGCCATCGCCGACGGCCAACAGGCGGTGCGGCTGGTGCGCGCGCACGCTTCAGAGTGGAGCATCGCGCGCGACCGAATCGTGCTCCTCGGTTTCTCGGCGGGCGGATATGTTGCCGCCGGTGCGACAGTGCAGCACGACGCCGAGAGCCGTCCGAATTTCGCGGCGTTTCTCTACCCCGGCACCCCCGACGACCTCACCGCTCCTGCGGACGCGCCGCCGCTATTCATGGTACAAGCCGATGACGATAAGACCGTGCCGCCGCTCGAGCACAGCATTCATTTATATGAAGCCTGGAAAAAGGCAGGAATCTCAGCCGAGC
This sequence comes from Terriglobales bacterium, assembly GCA_035487355.1. NCBI lineage: Bacteria > Pseudomonadati > Acidobacteriota > Terriglobia > Terriglobales > Terriglobales bacterium. Next base: position 157,648 of record DATHMF010000022.1, read on the forward strand.
TGCACATTTATTCCCGTGGTGGCCACGGATTCGGTATGCACAAGAAGGGCCTGCCCGTAGACACCTGGCCCGACCGGTTTCGCGATTGGCTTGACTTGCAGGGCTTGCTGAAGCCGGCCCACTAGGGCTGTTTCCCGCAAAACTCTTAGCCATGGGTGAGCGAAACGACAAGTGATATCACAGTGATATCAAACCCTGATTTCCCGCACATTGTGTGTCATCATTCTTGTCAGCATTTCAGAATGTCGGATTTATCGATGCCCGCAAAAGTTATGTCCTATTGCGTCGCCTGCGGCGCACGGTGGGAGCCCCCCGGCTTTAGCCAGGGGGTAAGGTTCTTAGAATTTTGGGCTTGAGTCCCGGCTTTTTTGGGTAGGGACATTTATTTATGCACGCATCAATAACCCCTGTCTTTGAAAATCAGAAAACAAGTACTCAGTCTCGATACCGGCACTCAGAACAAGGGCTGCAATATGCAGCTTTTGAGAACGCCGCCTGATACCCGGCCTGACTCAGCTAGTGCCCGCCGCAGCCACGACTTTCCCCAGTAAATACGCGGCGATCATGCTGTTTCAGAGGTTCAAACTACTTGCTAGCAAGTGGGGGAGGGGGGCGACTTTGCGGTACAAGTCAGACCTTACTAGAAAAGTAACTGGCCCAGAAAAAGCAACCGCAAAAGTCCTTCGCTCACGACGCCAGGCAGAAGGCCACAATCGTATTCCCGCTCAGGCCGCTAGTTTGCTCTATTTCCTGTGCCAAGGCAGATTCCAGATCATTAGGGTCGGGATGCATCTCGCAGGCTGCAATTTCCTCGTCTGTCGCTCCTCGGAAGCAAAGTTCGCAAACACCTAATCCAGATTCCGAGCGCACCGGCGGTCCAAAAACCCGGCAGGTCATAGGCCGCGCTTCGTAGAGTTCACAGGTTCCCGTTTGAGGATCGAGAGCGGGGCAAGGTTCGTTATCTGCAAATTCAAAGAACTTTTCTGCAGCCCCGCCGCTCTTATGCAAGTCGCCCTCATACAACAAGCCTGTCACCGGATCGCCGGGGAATTCAGGTGACAACCGCGCGACGGATTCGCGTGCGCGTTCTCGCACTCGGGCGGCACGTTCAGGTGCCTGCTTCTCAAGATCGTGGAGTCCTTGCTGCAGCCGGGCAGCGTCGAGCTGGTTGATAGGAAAGGGACCTATACAGCACTGCGTGCAACCGGGACGACAGACAAGCCAATGGCCGCTTCTCCGGGTGGCATCGGCAAGCGCCGAATCCACGATTTGGACCAAGGTATGGTCCCGAGTTGGACGAGCGCCAACCTGCATTTAAAGAGGATACTGCATCGAAGGATATCAGCAGAATGAAAAAGCACACGAGTTTCATCCGCCAGCGCGCCGCATATTAGAATTTGGAGATTGGCGAGCATACCTGGGAGCTACTTTGATCCATAAGACTTCGATCAATAAAACTTTTGATCAACAAAACTTGGGCGTCCATTGATCCAAAAATTTGATGCTTTAGTTCTCGGCGCCGGGGCCGCAGGATTGATGTGTGCCATCGAGGCCGGCAAACGTGGACGCCGCGTTGCCGTGCTGGAGCACGCCGATCGCATTGGCAAGAAGATACTCATCTCCGGTGGCGGCCGCTGCAATTTCACTAACATTGATTGCAAGCCGGAGAACTTTATCTCCGCCAACCCGCACTTCGCAAAATCTGCATTGGCCCGCTATACGCCCTCAGATTTCATCGCGCTGCTCGAAAAACATCGCATCCCCTACCACGAGAAGACCCTCGGACAGCTTTTCTGTGACCACTCAGCCCACGATGTAACTGACATGCTCGAAGCCGAGTGTCGCCAGGCGGGAGTCCAGGTTTTTACCAACAGCAAAATCCGTGAGGTGCAACGCACGGATGAATTTGTGGTGCGCACAGAAACCGCCGAATTTCGTGCAGCGGTTTTGGTGATTGCGACTGGTGGGCTGTCCATTCCGAAAATCGGTGCTACTACGTTAGGTTATGACCTGGCACGCCAATTCCACTTGAAGATCCAGCCAACCAGGCCAGCACTTGTGCCGCTGGTGCTTGGAAGTGAAGATCAAAGCCGCTATTGCGATCTGACCGGTGTTTCAGCAGAGGTGATTGCCACCAGCGACCATCATTCATTCCGGGAGAAGATGTTGATCACGCACAAGGGATTGAGTGGGCCGGCAATTCTGCAAATCTCCTCGTATTGGAATGCAGGCAAGCCGATCCAGATTGACTTGGCGCCCGAGCGCGATGTTACGGCTGCGATTCGCGAAGCCAGGACCAGAAATCTCACCGCGGCGCGCTCTGCTTTTCAGCAAGTGCTGCCGAACCGGATGGCGGCGCGTTGGCTTGAGCTGCACGCACCTTCCACGTGGAGCAATCAGGCGCTCGCGCAACTTGAGCAGCAGGTGCACGAATGGAAGGTCACGCCCGCAGACACAGAAGGCTATGCCAAGGCCGAGGTCACGGCCGGCGGAATAGATACGGATGAGTTATCCGCTAAGACGATGGAAAGCCGAAAGGTACCAGGACTGTTTTTTATCGGCGAAGTGGTAGATGTCACCGGCCATCTCGGCGGCTTCAACTTCCAATGGGCCTGGGCCTCGGGCGCGGCGGCGGGCAGAGCGCTATGAAAGGGATCGCTTCAATGTGCAGCCTGGAACGAGGGTTTAATAGATCCATTGAGATCAGATTGCACTCTTTCCAGGCTTTGATGGCCAACCAGGATCAGCCCCCTGCGCGGAGCATCCAGGTCCGCAATGAGTGCCATAACAATGGAGATCATCAGCGGCGTGACCAACATCGACAACAGGAACCTTTTCCGGTGGCTGTAGCCGGAGGTCAAACATGCCAAAAGAGAGATGAACGCAAGCATAAACCAGATGGCGCCAGGCACGCGGTTCTCCCGGGCAGCAAGGCTCTCTTCACTCAAATCAATCATCTGGTTCAGTGACTGGATATACACGCTGGTGATGGCGTTCGGGGTTGACTGCGCGACCGGCAGCACCTGTTGCCATAATGCGTCTTGTAGCTGCTTCGATCGCGCTTGAGCCGCTTCTAATTCTTTTGTGTCCAGTGCGGCTACAAAAAACTTCAAACGGGCATCGGCATATTGCGCAAGCAGCTCCTGCGACTTGCTGCGGACCGGCTCAGACAGCATTTGCGCTCGCAGGCTCGCCGTCCCGATGGCGTTGGCTTCCTGGACCACTAACTGTTTACGCAGATCAAAACGGGTCAGCGACATGGGAAGCATAAAGCCAAGCAGAAGACTCAGCAGCACCACAATGCCGTCTCGCGCGCCCACGATCTGGCCATGGAATTTATCATCCACCTCCACCTTGGAGCGAAATCTCAGCCGGAATCCTGTCTCCTCCACGGCCAGCAGAAGCACAAACAGAGAGATGAAAAACCACACAGGATAATCTACAAGTCCCATTACAGAGGCGCCTTTTCCGGAGCTGCTACCGCGTGCATACGCGGGTAGCTATCCTATCGCATAGCCCTGTATTTTCGGATAAATTTTTATGAAACAGTGCGGTTTCTGATCTAAGCTTCTGTCCAAGGGCTTATAGGATGGATTTCTCTGACCAATGGTGGAGATATGCGCTCGGTGGTGTCCTCTTCACTATGGGAATCTACGGCTGTTTGGTTCCCAAGAGGAGGTTGTTCAAAATCGGGAGTGCGCGTCCTCCATGTTTCGCGAGGCCTTTGCCCCGTTGGGTCGCAACGCTGATGTCCGCGAGTGTTGCGGTCATCGGCTTATTCGTGGCCGCCTATAAGATCATTGAGCACAGGTTCTCAGATGCAGCGGCAACTCGTATGCTGCTCGTGGTTGCGATTTTGGGTGTGTCTTCCTACGGGCTGGTCCACTTGTATACCGGAATCAATGCCCGCCCAAAATCCGGTGTCGAATCCTTTCTCGCCGAGACCCAGGAGTACCGGTCGAGAGCGTTGATCAATGCTTTCGGGTCCCTGGTCATCGTGTTGTTTCTGGTTTACCTGGTGATCGCCTGGCCTTCGTAATACCCTTCAGAAAACAACTGCCGGCCTGATACGAAACCATCTCTAAATGCACCATCTAGGTAGGAGAACAAAGCAGAGATGGATGAACCAATCCAATCTCGCAGGGAGGCAGACGTGCAATCTCGAAGCGAAGCAATCGATCGAAATCTGCAAGCTCGAAATGCTGAGAGAGAAAAAGCCATCAAGGCGCTCAGCGCAGAAATTATGGATGCGTATGGACTGTGCCGTCCATTAAGCAGAGATACGGGTTCTGCAGACCGAGGCTGACATTTGCCACGGCTCCAAAGGCTTGTGCTCCTTTAACTCGCACAAGACGAGACCGGGCAGTTCTTTCCCGACCTTCCAACCCCCCTGGCTTGCCGCAAAACCAAGGCGGATTTTTCCTGCTTAACGCAAGATTATTTGAGAAATTGCGGCTAAAAATCCGTTTTGGCACCTGTTCCGTACTGGTATTTTAATAATGTCCACAGATAGTAACCCCCCGCGCTGGTTAGAAAATCTCCGAGCGTTTTGTGATAGTTAGGGTAAAATCTTTGATTCACTGAAGAAATCAGAACGTGTGTAACTGCGGTTTGCTCTCAGGAGTAAGCCTGTATGAGCTGTCGTAATCATAAGGAGAGTCTATGAAACTTTGCAATTTGCTGGGCAATGTTGCTCTGGGGTTGTTGCTGCTTACGGGCATGGGCTATGCACAGGGAGTGGGTGCCTCGGGTGACATCACCGGCACCGTAACTGACCCTTCTGGCGCAGTTCTGACCAACGCGACCGTAACCGCAACCGAAGCGGAGAAAGGCATCAAGCGCACCGCCAGCCCCAACAGCACAGGCCAATATCGCCTGGCCGGGCTTTCACCGGCAATTTACGACGTGAGCGTGACTGCGAGCGGATTCCAGGGGCAGGTAGAGAAAGGCATTGTAGTTAACGTTGGCGAAACCGTGGTCCTGGATTTTCACCTGAAGGTCTCGACTGCGGGAGAGTCCGTAGAAGTGACTACGGAACCTCCGGTAGTGGAAACCGAACGAGGGCACCAGGCAGACACGGTAAACCAGCAACTCATTACCGACCTGCCGATTGACCGCCGCGACTATCTTACTTATACCTTGCTGATGCCGGGCGTGAATGATTCCACCCGGTTGGCTTCAGACCACGAATTTCGCGTAAAACAGACACCGCAAAGCGGACTCTCTTTCTACGGAAGCAATGGCCGCGGTAACACCGTAACCATAGATGGCGGTGAAGCCAATGATGACGCCGGCGGAGTGCGTCTGACCCTGAGCCAGGATGCCGTCAAGGAATTCCAAATTAATCGCAGCAATTATTCGGCGGAATTGGGATCGGCCTCGGGCGCCAGCATCAACATTGTTTCCCAGTCCGGCACGAACAACCTGCATGGCAGCCTTTATGGTTTCTTCCGCAATGATATGTTCGATGCCCGTGACCGCTTTGCCATAAGCAGCGCCCTGAAGCCCGGCCAGTTGTCGGCGGCCACCGGGTTTTCGACCACTGCTGTAGGCAAGCCAGTCAAAGAATCATTGAACCGGCAGCAATTCGGCGCAACCCTGGGCTTCCCTCTTCAAAAAGACAAAAGCTTCGTATTCCTGTCTTTTGAAGGCCTGCGCGATCATAGGCAGACCGCGGTCCCGCTGCTGACCAATTCGGGTATTTTTGCTCCCGATAACGGGGTGCTGACTCAGAATAATCAGATAGCGATCATAAACGGACTGTCTGCCGAAGGCGGCACCCCAGTTCCCTGCCTCACCGGTCAGCCTGCACTGCCCGCTGCCGTTTGCGCGGGGATCTTGCAGAACGTTTTGACCATCAATCCGGCCACGAGTCCGCGAAATAGTTTTCTCGTGAACCAGTTTGAAACCAACGGTGGAGTGTTTCCCTTTAACACGGAAGAGTATCTTGCCTCCGGGCGATGGGACCATCAATTCAGCGATCGCAACCTGCTTTATTTGCGCTACAGCTATGGCCGCGACCGCGAAGCCAATCCCGATGTGACCTCTCTGACCGGCATTTCGCGGGGCAGCGGTGTCCGTTCGCTTGACCATACCCTGCAGGCGGCCTGGTTCCACCAGTTTAGCCCGAATACTTTGAATGAAGCCCGGGCTCAGGCGAGTTACTCTAACTTTAACGTAATTCCCAATGTAAATGGTGGACCTGGTTTCGATCTTCCTGGCTACGCCAGCCTGGGAACTAACATCTTTCTGGCCAGCCTTACCATCATGCGCCGCTACGAGTTTGCCGATAACGTCACCATGATTCGTGGCAACCACACCATGAAGTTTGGTGCTTACGAGCTGCTCCGCGGCAACCATACCGAGTCACACACCTTCTTGCCTGGGCGTTTCCAATTTAGCCAGCTTCCCGGCGGCATTCTCAGCCCCTGCCTGCAGGTTCCGGCAGCTTGCGGACTCGTCGGCGTGAACCCGGCCACGCTCAACGGTTTGCAATCGTTTTCCTTTGGGCTGCCGTCGTTCTATCAGCAGGGTTTTGTTGATCCTGCTATCGGTCCCATTGACGCGAACACGCGGCCGCTCACTGCCTTCTACTGGCAAGATACATGGAAGGCTTTTCCCAACGTTACCTTTAACTTTGGCCTGCGCTATGAGGTTGATAAGCAATACGGGACGGTAAGTACGGATAAAGATAATTTTGCTCCCCGGTTTTCGTTTGCCTGGGATCCGTTCAGCGACCACAAGACGGTCATCCGCGCAGGATATGGAATTTTCTACTCTCCCGTTTATTACCAGATTCCCAACGTGGCCAAGACCCTGGGCAACATCAATAACCACCGGCAGATTGCCAATTTGCTGATCCCGCTCACCGGTGCTCCCGGAAATCCCGCGCTCACCTCGGCAGCCGTCTTCCAGACTTTGTTTGCACAAGGTGTGTTTGGCTGTACGAACGCGGTGGCTCCCAATCAGGCTTGCATTACACCCGCCATGTTGGCCCAGTTTGGCATCAGCACGAGCAATACAGGGCCGCTTCCGCCGCTTACCGTACTTTTCTCTGCCCAGCCCAACTACCCGAGTCCTTACTCGCAGCAGGCTTCACTCGGAGTCGAGCGTGAGCTTCTCCCCGGGCTTTCCGTTTCCGCCAGCTACATCTACGTTCACACCATCCAGCTTCCGGTTGCGATTGATACCAACCTGCTGCCCGCGCCGCTCGTCAGCCGAACCTTGGGCAATGGCCAGATGGTCACCTTCCGCAACTGGGGAGCGCCGCAATGCGCGGTGGCGGTGAATAACCCTTGTTTCGCCAATCCCGTGATTCTGCAGAACAACGTCTACTCCTCGCTGGGGTCGGCGGGTTACAACGGCGGTATTTTGGAAATCAAAAAACGCTTCAGTCATCACTTCACCATGATGGCGAATTACACCTACAGCAAGGGAATTGATACCACAACCGATTTCAACAGCGATTTTTCGCCGTTTGACGAGACCGGCAGCATGCGCCCGGAGCGCTCTGTTTCTGACTTTGATCAGCGGCACAAGCTGGTGGTTGCCGGCGTCCTTGAGACCCCATGGAAGAACGACTGCGCTGACCTGGCGGACTGCATCTTCGGCGGATTCTCGATTGCGCCGATTGTCCGCTACAACAGTTCGCACCCTTTCAATCTGCTGGCGGGAGCGGATGTGAACAATGATCGCCATCCTACCAACGATCGTCCCATTGGCGCGCCGCGCAACAGCGGCATCGGTCCCGACTTCCTGACCTTTGACATGCGCATCGCGCGGCGCATCCCGCTAGGAGAAAGATTCGCGGTTCAGTTGATTGCTGAAGGGTTCAATCTCTTCAACCGCTCAAACTTCGCCAGCGTAAACAACACCGTGGGCCCGAGCTTTAGCACGGTCCCCACATTTACCACCTTTAACGTTCAAGGCAGCAAATCTCTGTCGCCCACCACACCTCTGGGCTTCACTTCATTGCAGCCATTGGATGGCTGGCGCCAACTGCAGTTTGGCGTGCGCTTGACCTTCTAAGAAACTTTCTACCGATAAATCAAAGGGGGCTCGGTTTCCGGGCTCCCCTTTTCTAACAAGGTTGCTTTGCCGGAACCCTTAGAACTTTGGGCAGCGAGTTGTTAGGAAGCAATAGTCTTCCCATGCCCGAATCGTGGTTGGTAGACACTCGTCTTCGTGTACGTAAACTAATAGGCCCAATTGGTGGAGCGGTCCGTTGTACTTCGGCATCTTTTTCTCGAGGGCCACCCTTGCTACTTGCTCCAGCCGCTTCGCGAAACCTGGCGGCTCGGCCTTTATTACTGCGTCAATTCGATCGAATGTACCCTTGTTTGTCCTCAAATACTGAATGTCTTTTATCCAAAACGCTTGAGCGGATGATGATTGAAGGTAGGTCATGTGCACAATCGCAACCCGTATCCCAAGCTTTTGCAATTCGTCGTTCCAATCTTCCCTCTTGCTGGAACCAGTCTCGCCACGAGCTAGGGCTTGCGCTACAGTATCTGTTGCGGGAAGATCCTGCCGCAATTTCGCTATCCGAGCAGCACAGTAATCCGTCTCTTGTGATAGCGCCGAAGTAAGCCCAATCAGCAACAACGCTGCAAGCACCGCTCCTGATGTACACAATATGCAGATTCTATCAACAATACTTCCGCACATATTTCCCTCCTTCCTCATCGAATACTCATTTTTCTCTCACATGCGCTGGGGGGAAACCTTCATGTAACATTGAGCCTCTACAATAACTGTTAGACGCCCATTGTGGGGCTACAGGCTATTAAAAGAATGTGTTCAAAGCTGATCCTCATCTTAAAATGAAAATCTGTTTTAAAAATGGAAAAGTAAGCCGGGTGGTGCGGGAATGCAATCGCCGGATAACCAAGCCTGCAACGATAGGATGGGGTAGATCACTATTCTGTTAATTTGCCCGCAGCAACCATGTCAATCGATTCCTGGGAAACCAAGGTCCCCATCTTCATTTCCTATCCATCGCAGGGTTCCCTGGTATTCCTTATTTAGGATATCCAGCTCTGCTCCGATCAACTTCAAAGCCAGTTGTAGTGCTTGTACTTCATCCACGCCGGCTGCATAACTCAATTTATTGATGCCTGCCCCTTTCAATTGAACAGGGCAAAAAAAGTCGCTTGCATTTGGGAAAGGTTGTGGTTTTCCGACCAGAATCTCAATTTTTGTTTCGTTGTGCCGATCTCCAACCACAAAATATCTTCTGGTTGCGATTGCAGCTCCTATATCTTTGATCTCCATAAGTTGTTCACTACGTAACCTTGTTGACAGTATTCTATTCTTAATTCAATGTCATGCTGAGCGAGGGCGAATGGGTGAGCCGGATGTGAGCGCTGTCCCGCGCGAACAGACGGTGAGGGCGCAGCAGCTTGCTGCGGAGCCTTAGATAAACGTACCGAGTCGAAGCACCCCGAGAATGCTTCAGTTGCCCAGGCTGCATCAAGGCATTTTCTGAAGAGTTTGGGTGAAGAGGGTGGCTTTCATAAGGATGTGGGAGGCAGAAACAGGCCCTGCAACGATATGATGATGGCGATCACTATTTTGTTGATTTGCCCACGGCGGAACTGCGAAGGATAAACACCATGAAATCGCGGATTCTCTCATTGATGATTGTTGTCGCTGCTCTGGCCGCATTTTACCGAAGCCAGGTTATAGCTGCCGGGCACGACCGCTCCTTCAATGTCTACGACAATATGTTCTATCGCGGCAAGCCGGACACCACGAAAAACGGATTGCTGGTCTCCAACATCCTTTACGAGAACAAAATCTGGCCCAACGACGAAAACTACGGCAAGCTGCCTGACAAGAAAACTTTTGAGACGCTTGTGCGCCAGCACATCAGCAACCCCGGACCGTTGGTGATTGACATTGAGAAATTGCCTCTCAAAGGCTCTCCGGAAATAGCGCATCAGCATATGGAAGTGCTGGCAACTCTTGCGGTATGGGCGCATGAGGCTGCACCGGGGAAAACGATTGGTTTCTATGGGACCAACACGTTATCGAAGGTAGCAGCGGCCGATTTTGGATACGCACACGAGCTTGCCCGCCACGTTGACGCTTTCTTCCCGCCTCTCTACACCTTTGACGATGACCGCCAGGCGTGGCAGCAGCACGCTGAAGACGCCGTGGCCGAAGCGCATCGGCTGGATCCCGATAAGCCTGTGTATTGTTATCTTTGGCCACAGTACCATGATGGCACCGCGAAGCAATTCCAGTACGTTGACGCAAGCTACTGGAAATTTCAGTTGGAGACGGCGCACCGGCTGGCCGGCGGCGCTGTGCTGTGGAGCCCCAGCAGATACGATTGGGACGATACAACCGGCTGGTGGGCTGCAACCCAGGAGTTTATGCGCACAATCCGCATAAAGCCGTAGGCGGCGATTTCCCAATCGCAATCCATTCTATCTATACTCAAAAGAATGAACCAAAGTGGCTCAATGATGAGTCTAAAAACCTCTACAGTTGCTGTACGTTGGCGATGAGATAGAGATATCAAAATAGAGATATCAAAGAGGTATCAAACTGTTGGTCTTCGAGACATTGTCGTCTATCATTTTCTTGAGGTGCGCTTGGATTCGAAGGCGCAGCAGCGAAACCAAGAGAAGCGTTGCGGAGCCTTTAGAATAATTAGAATAAAAGGTGAGCGGGAAGCGGGCGCCAGATCGCGCGGGCGCAGCGCGAGTCGGGGTCAAGACAACACTTGGAACACCACCTCTGCAAGTGGTGCATATTTTATGCGTATATTGTTTGGTTTCAATGACTTAAGGCTGACCATCGACTACCTGCTTATTCCCCTCGCTCCGACTACCTGGACGGGAAAACAGAATGGGGAGTGCAGTGCGAGGATGCAGCAAACCGTACACTGACTATGGGTCTGAAAACGTCTTAATGAAGAAGTGATTGGAATGTAAATGAGTGCCAATTCAAAGCCGCCGGGCAAGCCGAAGCTCAACCGTGAAACCCTTCGTACAGTTCTCCCCGATTTATGGGAACTGATACGTCCGCGCCGAGGCCTGCTCGCACTTGGTTTCCTGCTGATGATCATCAATCGCGTTTCCGGGCTCGTGCTGCCGTATTCCAACCGTTTCCTGTTCAATGACGTTATTGGCAAGCATCATTCTGAGCTGCTGAAGTCCTTGGTCCTGCTGGTCCTGCTGGCTACTGCCGTTCAGGGCGTTACGTCATTTGCGCTCACGCAACTGCTTTCCAAGGCGGCGCAACGCCTGATTGCCGACCTTCGGCAGAAGGTGCAGGGACACATCGGGCGCCTGCCGGTCGCATTTTACGATTCCAATAAGGCGGGCACGCTGGTTTCGCGCATCATGAGTGACGTGGAGGGCGTTCGGAATCTGCTGGGGACCGGACTGGTTGACTTTGCCGGAGGCCTGCTCACTGCGAGTATTGCGCTCGTGGTATTGCTCAAAATCAGCGCGGTGATGACCTTGCTGACGTTCTCATTCCTGATCTGTTTTGGGATTGCACTGAGCAAAGCGTTTGGCACCATTCGTCCCATCTTTCGCGAACGGGGCAAGATCAATGCCGAGGTCACCGGAAGACTCACAGAATCGCTCGGCGGAGTGCGCGTGATCAAGGGATACCACGCCGAAGAGCGCGAACATAATGTCTTTTCCGCTGGCGTGCAACGCCTGCTCGATAACGTAATGCGCACGCTGACCGCTACTTCGGTGATGAGCCTTTCTTCCAGCCTTCTGATTGGTCTGGTGGGAACGGTGATCATGTACGTGGGCGCGCACCACATTATCGCGGGCACTCTGCAGCCTGGGGATTACATCACCTATATTCTATTTTTGGGCTTCCTGGTTATACCCATCGTTCAAATCGTCAACATCGGTACCCAACTCACTGAAGCGTTAGCGGGATTGGAGCGTACCCACGAGATTCTCACCCAGCATCCTGAAGATGAAGATCCCCAGCGCACTGTGGCGCTACCGGAGATTGTTGGCGATGTAGATTTCCACAACGTGAGCTTTAGCTATGACGGCAAACGGACCGTGCTGCAGGATGTTTCATTTCACGCCGAGCACGGGACGGTAACCGCTCTCGTAGGCTCCTCCGGCTCGGGCAAATCAACCACCATCGGATTGATTACGGCATTTCATAAGCCGAGTGCGGGAAGCATTCTGTTGGATGGAGTGGACCTGAGCACCGTGCGCCTTGATTCTTACCGCACGAAGTTAGGAGTAGTTCTGCAGGAATCATTTCTGTTTGACGGCACCATTCGCGAGAATGTGGCCTTTTCGCGCCCCGAAGCCAGCGAAGAGCAGATCATGCGCGCCTGCAGCATTGCGCGCGTAGATGAGTTCGCCGAGACATTTGCCGACAAATATGACACCGTTGTGGGAGAACGCGGTGTAAAGCTCTCCGGCGGGCAGCGCCAGCGAATTTCTATTGCGCGGGCGATTCTCGCCGATCCGAGGATACTGATTCTTGACGAAGCAACTTCGAGCCTTGATTCGGAATCCGAGGCGCTGATCCAGCAAGGCCTCTCTTATCTTATGCAGGGGCGCACCACCTTCGTGATTGCGCACCGGCTTTCGACCATCCGGCGGGCCGATCAGATCCTGGTCGTCGAACAGGGAAAAATTGTCGAACGCGGCACACATGAAGAACTCTATGCTGCTCAGGGGCGTTACTACGATCTTTATACCAAGCAGCACGGCGTCGAGAGCAACTTGTTTCTCGCCCCGGGCGAGGGCGACGTGGTTCCGCCTGCATTGGATGAGAACGGCCAAACACGAAATGGCGGAGACGACGCCAACTTATCCCGTGTTGTGCGCGGAGATGTCCGGTAAAATCTTTGCGTCACTTCATCGCGTATGAAAATCACACAAGTCATTGCGCACGATATACGCTTTCCCACCTCCCGCAATCTTGATGGCTCTGACGCCATGCATGCCAGCCCGGATTACTCTGCCGCTTATGTCGTGCTGCTCACAGATGGCGGAATCGAAGGACACGGCCTCACATTCACCTGCGGCCGCGGAACTGAAGTTTGCGTGGCAGCCATTGAGGCGCTGAAACCCTTCGTGCTGGGGAAGACTCTGGAATCAATCGTCGCTGACCTGAGAGCATTTTGGCGCTCACTCACCAGCGACGGCCAACTGCGCTGGATCGGTCCGGAAAAAGGTGCGCTACACCTCGCCACGGCGGCAGTCGTAAATGCGGTTTGGGACCTGTATGCAAAACGGGAAAGAAAGCCGCTGTGGAAGCTCCTGGTAGATATGACTCCCGAGGAACTTGTTGCCTGCATTGACTTTCGCTACATCACAGATGCCCTCACACCCGAAGATGCGCTGAAAATCCTGCGAAAGAATTCGCCCACACGTGCAGCCCGTGAAGCTGAGATGCGCCAGCAGGGATACCCAGCCTACACAACTTCCGCCGGGTGGCTGGGATATTCCGACGAAAAACTCCGCAACCTATGCCGCGAAGGAGTTGCCGATGGCTGGACCCACTTCAAAATCAAAGTGGGCACAAATCTTGCGGATGACATCCGCCGTTGCACAATCATGCGCGAAGAAATCGGGCCGCAGCGCAAACTCATGATGGATGCGAACCAGGTCTGGGGTGTGAACGAGGCCATCGAAAACATGAAGCAGTTGGCGAGGTTCGATCCTTGGTGGATTGAGGAGCCCACCAGCCCCGATGATGTATTGGGCCACGCAACCATCGCGCGCGCCATCGCACCGATTGGCGTTGCAACTGGCGAGCAGTGCCAGAATCGCGTGGTCTTCAAACAACTGCTTCAGGCTAACGCGATCCGGTTTTGCCAGATTGATAGCTGCCGGCTGGGTGGCGTCAACGAAGTGCTGGTTGTCCTGCTGATGGCCGCCAAGTTCGGTGTGCCAGTGTGTCCACACGCAGGCGGCGTGGGATTATGCGAGTACGTACAACACCTTGCCATTTTTGACTATATTGCCGTCTCGGCATCGCTCGCGGACCGGATCATCGAATACGTTGATCACTTGCACGAGCACTTCGTAGATCCAGTCAAGGTCGTCAACAGTCGCTACGTTGCGCCCACAGCTCCGGGGTACAGCGCGACCATGAAACCGGAATCGCTTGACGAGTATGAGTTCCCTAATGGTCCCGCATGGGCTCGCGGCTGAGGCCGACAATATCTCAGAACCTGCCGGAGGTGATCCACGACTGGACTTCAGCGTCTACAGAAAACGACCTGGAGGGATCAGCAGCGAAGCGGGCGTCCAACTCATAAGCATTGCGTTCCAGAGGTACGCCGTCGTAGCCGCCACCACCCAGGAATCCTGTGACGTACTTTGATGCGAATCTGTGAAGCCCCATTTTCTGGAACTGGACAACGTGTACCAGCTCATGAAACCTGGTCTGCTCGCTGATGACGCCATAGGAGACAACAACATCCAGAAACGTTACCGCGGTCATCTCGCGAAAATTGGGGAGCACGCTCGAGCTGAAGCCCATGGAGTTGAGATCCCCGTAAAAAATAGGATTGGTAATATACCGGCCAGGCATCAATTCCACAAATCGAGCCGATTCCAGAATGAATGCGGGGAAAAAGGCGCGGAGAGGCTCCTTCTGCGTGGCTGTCAAGGGGATGCTCTCCTTCACATAATTCGACCGTTGCTGCGCAATATAGTCAGCTACGGCGGTTGCTACCGCTTCAATCTGCACGCCGGTGAGCGCAGGGAAGTTCATGTGCGAGTAGATTACATCAGGAAGTTGCCGGCTGCAGTCGAAGTTGCAGATGGTACCTGCGAAGGAACCTGCAAAATCATTTTTTCCCCTTGATCTCCTCCTCTAATTCCGCAACCACACCGATGAGAAAACCGAGAACCGCACCCCAAAAAGCCCCAGAGAGGATTTCCAGGATGTTCCACTTGGAGCGGACCGCAGCCACGGCTACGCCTATGAGTGCGAGTGCGATGGCCCACGCATATTTTTTCATTCGATGGAGTTCAGCCCTACACCAGTTTAGCCGACAAGTTTATCTCCACAGCATGGTTTTGTGCCGGTGAGCTTTGGAAAATGTCAGGGTTCTTAGATTGTTTTTCAAGCTCTGCGCCGCAAGGGCGAGTCTAGGGAAGATGATGCCACGCCCTCGTGCTTTGCTGGCGTTTGCATTTGAACGTCTTCTTCGGGAGTAGTTGGCTCGAAGAGAACCATGACGAGCCGGTAGGCCGTAGTGGGGATCACTGTCAGAATACAACCCACTGCGCCGATCACGAACATCGTTTCAAGCAGCTTAATCGCAATTGCGATGAGGGTATTCAAAGCGTGCGGAATATATCGCGGAAGAGCGGGAGCGGGATACTATCCCTTAGTCTAGGTGTCAGGATGACCAGTCGCGGCACGCTCAGCGTGGCATTGGCAAGTGAAACCGTAGTCCGAGTTCAAGCCTAACTGCCTTCTTTCTTCGTTTCGCAGGCGGCATGGAAAGCTGTACGCGGCGGTCCCGAGGCAAAGCATGTAGGTGTATAATTCTCGCTACCTCGGAATCAAAAAGGGAAATCCTGGCTTTTTCGCTGTGCACTCAGGATAGAATCTGGTGACTCTTATGAAAAAGCGTTTCGTATTCTGTGCTGTAATCGTATTGCTTTTAAGCTCTGCATTATGGGCCGGCTTGGGAAGTCATGACGCCATGTACGTGGGCGGCACGGTGCCCGATCTAAAAGAGAAGACTGAAGGCAAACCTGTTCTGACGGATGACAAAGCCTTTGTCTTTAAGTACAAAGACGGTTCGCTCACCATTCCTTACGATCAAGTAGATAGTTTAGAGTATGGACAAAAGGCTGGTCGCCGAGTAGGCCTCGCGGTCGTGGTTTCACCACTATTTCTGCTTTCTCATAAACGCCGGCATTTCCTCACGGTTGGTTACACTGACGAGAACAAGAAACAGCAAGCCGCTGTCATCGAGTTGGGCAAAGACGTGATTCACCCTACGCTGACCGTCTTTGAAACCAAGTCTGGAAAGAAGGTTGAATACCAGGACGATGAAGCTCGCAAGAGTGCTGCAGAAAAGTAGAGCAGCATGGGCCAAGAGGGTTGAATATGAAGAAATTAATCCTATCACTGTTTTGTGTGATTTTTCTTTTCGAGTCCATTGCCTGGGCCGGGTTGGGCAGCGACAAGACCATGTACATGGGCGGTACTGTCAGCTCGCTGAAAGATGGCACTGAAGGCACTTCGTCTTATAAAGATGAAAAAGTTTTTACGTTCACTTATGAAGGCGGCAAGTTCGAAGTACCTTACGATCAGATCAATGATCTGGAATACGGTCAAAAAGCCGGACGCCGCGTCGGCGTCGCGATCGCAGTAACCTGGATGGCCCTGTTTTCTAAAAAGCGAAGACACTTTCTAACTATAGGTTATAAAGACGCGAACGATAAGCAGCAGGCTGCCGTTTTCGAGTTGGGTAAGAACATTGTTCGCGTGACACTTGCCAGTTTGGAAGCCCGCACTGGCCGCAAAATTGATTACGAGGATGACGAAGCTCGCAAGGGTGGCCGCGGAAACTAATAGGTAAAACTGAATGGGCGTGGCTTTAATTTCGGTTCTGTTTGCACTTAGCTTGGCCATGCAATCCTCGGCTCCTGGAGACTCGCCGAAAAGTAGCCCACCAGTGGCACCGCAACCGGCCTCAGAAAACAAAGCTGATTCTCCAAAGCAACCGCAGGCTTCGCCGGCTGCATCCATGGTTGCTGGTTTGCCGCAGGTAAAACGGATCTTTGTTGATAGTTTCGGTGACGATACTATTTCAAAACAGATTCAAGCCATGGTTGTGACCAGCCTTACCGATTCAAAAAGATTCATCGTAACGGAAAACAAAGATCGGGCCGATGCCTTTCTGCGCGGTACTGGACTTGAGAAGACCTCGCAGGAAGTGCATGCCTACAAAGATTCCACGGCGGCAGGCGCCGCGAGTGGTGGATTCACGGCCACCGACGGCAACGCAAGCGGAGGGTTTGCTGGCAGCTCAGCCGCAATCAGCGATTCGAGCCTGAATACGGAAACGGTGAATGATGCTCGCATTGCTGTTCGCCTCGTGAATCGGGATGGCGACGTAATCTGGGCGACAACGCAGGAAAGCAAAGGCGCAAAGTATAAGGGCGCCAGCGCTGACGTGGCTGATATGGTTGTTAAGCAACTCCTTCGTGCTGCCGAAAGGGCAGAAAAGAAGGAAACAGATTCAAAGCCTTCTCCAACGAACTAACGTTTCCTTATCCAATCTGTTTAATTAAACGCACGAACGCTCATTTTCCGGACGCCATGGCAGCTTTTACCTTCGCTAGGAGCTGCGCTTCCGCAGTACCAGGAACGAATTCCGTTCTGGGATCGGGAAGTGGAGGGGGCAGTGGCGGAAGAGCATCTTTGTCGGCCTGAACAGTTTCTGTGCTTCCTGGCCCGGTATAGTTCTTATCGAGTGGTGTAACCAAAGCTCCCTCCAGCCTGTAGCCGGCGATGATGGAAAAATCTTTTCCTTCAGGGCGATATTCGAGAAATAAGAGATATCGTTTTCCCAACCACGGCAAACTCTTATTGATCACACCACGGCTGATAACTGTATCCGAAGAAAACTGTACGGATCCACCTTGCCGCTCAATATCAATAGTCGCTCCCACCTGCAGTGGAAAATCTTTCGTCGTTTTGAGTGATTGTTCTACCTGGACTTTGAATTCTGTATAAATAGCAGTGCGGTCATTCGAGAGGTAGGCATGCTGCGCAGCGATCGTGCCCACGATAATTGCGTCACTCTCATGCACCGGCAGGTCCGGCAGTTCAGGCGAGTCAATTGTGGCGACTACCAGTACGGGATAGCTGTCATCATCCAAAGGCGGCGTGCCTGGCTCAGAATTGTAGCGGCTGCTTCTTTTCTGCCGCAGTGGGTCTGAAGGATTAGCAATAGCGTCGGCGTATGGCGTCTCGCTCATTCGAGCGGGCTGTGAGTTTTGTGTGGTCTCCATGCTGCCGCTCTGAGCATGGGCGTGGTCGAACGCTACCCCGTATAAGACAAAGCAAGAGATGAGAAAGCAGCACATATCTGGTTTCATTCTCATCAGCGGGACTCCTGCACTCTTGCGGTTACAAAGCCAGAAACGCATCTGGCCTTAGGCAATACTTTGCCTTGATCGCCTAATTTACAATAGTACATCGGGACAACATGGTAGAAGCCATCTTATGGGACAACGACGGCGTGCTCGTTGACACCGAAAAGCTCTTCTTTCAGAGCACGCGTGACACGCTGGCAAGTGTTGGCGTAGAACTGACGTTCGAGCAGTTTTTGGACCTGTCAATGCGGCAAGGCCGCAGTACATTTGATCTGCTTGCTGGATGCGGGTTGCCCCCCGATCGCATCGTGGCCCTTAAGCGGGAAAGGGATATCGTCTACGCGGAAATCCTTCAGAAACAGACCCGCATTCTGGCCGGGATACCCGAAGCGCTGCGCACCCTGCAAGGCCGGGTGCGGATGGCAGTTGTGACCAGCTCTCAGCGCGAACACTTTGATGTAATGCACGCCGATACTCGCCTGCTCGAGTTTTTTGAATTTGTACTGGCGCGGGAAGATTTTAAGCAAACCAAACCAAATCCCGAACCGTATTTGCTCGCCCTGCAGCGCTTGCGTCTGGCAGCAGACCGTTGTGTAGCGATTGAAGATTCCGAGCGAGGATTGGCAGCCGCCCGGGCTGCCGGATTGCGCTGCTTAGTGATTCCCAACGAAATGACCCGTGGCTGTAACTTTCAGGGCGCAACCGCAGTGCTCGATAGCGCCGCTGCGGTTCCTGCAGCCGTGGAAGCATTGTAAGTCTGACTAAAAATCCTCGTTTCAAGAAGTCTAATGTAAGTATATACTTACTTTCATAGCGGTTTAGGAGAATGCTTATGAAGAAACATGCAGGCGTTCTGGTGTTTTTTGCGTTGGTGTTGTCCGCCATGAAAACTTATGCTGCCCCAGTCAACCCGCGGGAGCAGTACAAACAGGCAATAGGATTTTTGTTGGGCAACAATAGAAATCAATCGGACCAAAGCGACGCCTTGCGTCTTTTGCGTTTGGCCGCCGACCAAGGCTATGCTCCGGCAGAAACCGGGCTTGGGGCCGTGTATGAGAGCGGGGCCCTGGTCGCAAGAGATATTCCTCAGGCAGTCCGCTGGTATACCAAAGCGGCGGACCAGGGTGATTGGATTGCTCAGTTGTCCTTAGGCCGTCTCTATTTTTTTGGCGATGGAGTTGCGCGCGACACCGCAACCGCTAAAAAATGGCTGCAAGAAGCGGCAGCTTCCGGATCTGGCGGTGCTGCATTTTATCTTGGCCGGCTGAATGATGCCGGCGAAGGTACTGCCACGAATTATGCAGAAGCTGTGCGCTGGTATAAACAGGCGGCCGAGGCTGGTAATCCATTTGCACAACAGAGGTTGGCGGCACTCTTGCTGAGCGGACAAGGGGTGCAACGTAATGCGCAGGAAGCTTATACCTGGTTGCTGGTGGCGTCTGAATTTGGCAACCATAGCATAGATGCCCAGTTGCAATCCTCTATGGAAGCCGATCTGGGAAAGACCGGGGCCGATGCCGCGCGCCAGCAAGCCGTGAGCCTGCACGATCAAATCGCAGAAAATCGGGCGGGAAATGAATGCAATGGCTGGCCGGGTCAGTACAGCCAATCGCCAACCGCGCCACCTCTTCTCTTTCAGAGTGCATGTGAAAAGGTGAGATAAAACTTAGTGGCTCGCAGGTGCACCCACATCCTTGGTGGATTGCCAGGCAATCTGCTGCCAATGGCCATCGCGTCGCGCGTACACTGCCAGAATAAAGACATTCATGTCGAGTGGATCAGGCTGAGCTTGCCGGTTGATCACGCGTACGTGGTACTCGCCATTGAGCACCGCACTGTCTCCGAGCACCCGGACGTGCATATCCTTTGCCTCCCACGATATGTAGTGAAGCTGATCGGTACGAAGAGCTTCCATAAAGCTCGCTTTTGTATCCACCCTGCCGCTGGCATGCACATAGCTGAGATCGTCGGCAAACAACTTATCGAGCGCGGCCAGATCCTTGTGAAGCAACGCAGCCGTACGCGCATTTTCGGCGGCGAGCACTTCGGCAGCCGCCGGATCGGTCTGCGCCGCGTGCTGCTGCGCCTGGGCGCAAAGAATGGTCGTCAACAAAAAGAAAGACAGGAAGAGAATGCAGTGAACCTTGGCCATGAATGCCTCCATAAAAACGCAGGATTGTGTGCCCGTGGTTGAGGTTGTCGACTGATAAGACCCAGCGGCGACCCACATTATGACAAAACAGTTAAAAGACTATTAAACGTTAATGACGTAAAGAAAGACAACGTCGCGCGGCCGCGCGAGCAGTTACATTCTTTCACAGCAATTTCATCGTTCCTTAACACTCACAAAAAATCCGGCAGCTAAAATTCCTGCTCACGAACACTTAGCGGCGGCCGAGGTATGTGGCAGGTCCTTTCTCCGCCCACATTCATATTAAGGAGAAAACAATCTTGAAAAAAACATTTTTTGGAATCGCGCTTGCGGTTTCGCTCTCCTGCGCGCTCGTAGCGCAGGAAGCTAACCATTGGACAAGGAATGGGGCCCCAACAGAATCCATGATCACGGGTGGCCCGTGGACTCTTGAACAGTCTGGCGCCGCCAACGGGCTGAAGTCTTCAGGCTATTGCGATGCTGCTGGGAACCAAATTGGGAACCCTGGCACCGAGCGCATGCAGCCCTACTATTTCCCCTTCGTGGTTGGACATGGAAAGCATCTACAAGGATACTTTGACTGGCGTCCAAAAGATACGGACGAGGCCGTCGCGGCGGCGTTTACCGATGACGCCGGCTTCACCTGGACCTTCCAGCAGAAGGTGCTCGAGCTGAGAACCCACTGCCCCGACCAGGTGCAAAAAGACCCTGACGGCGATCATGATAACCCGGTCAATCCTAACAATAGCGACAACGGCGACGATGACGGCCAGGGCCATCAATTCATTATCAAGATCGCCGGCCACACTTATCTTTACACCCTCATTCGCGCCGTTAATCACATTGACTCTGACGACCTTGAGATTCACGATCTCACGCCGCTGCCCGGGTTGCCGCTGAACGGTGCGCCCGCCCTGACCGATGCGCCGACAGACCAGACCTCCGGCCTGCCTGAACCTCCGTTCCACACGCACGGCCTGCTGAATCCTGACGGCATCCTGGGCGTGGTTCCTGGCAGCAAGCCGCTGACGATCATCTATGAGCAAAAGGTCCTTAGCGGCGACAACACCGGCAGCACAGCTCTTCCTGCAGTTCAACAGTGCGCCACATTCTGGTCGGGTTTCTATGCCAGCAATGGTGGCCTTTCTCCCAACGACGACATCACCCATCTGCGTCTGGCTTCGACCACAGACGGCGTGAACTTTACCGACCTGGGTCCCTTGCAGGGATTGAATGACCCGACCACGGTTTCACTCACCGGGACGCGCTGGCTGGCGACAGCGGGCACGATTCTCAAGCTGCGTAACGGCCGCTTCGGTCTTCTGTTTTCCGGAGGCAACTGCATTGATGCCGATTCAGATGCTTTCCATTACATCGGATATGCTGAATCAACGGACCTGATTCACTGGACGGTGATCAACGGCCTCAACAATCCCATTGCTTCGGTCTTTCCCGCGACACTCTCAGTCAACGCGCAGGGTGTTCCAGCGACCGGCAGCGGAACGCAACTGGTCACGATACCCGCTCACACTCCGGTCGTGGGCGATGCACCAGGATGGTTCGCAGGACGCGTCTATGCGCCCAGCGCTACACTCCTCAACGAGCGCAACGTCACCGTAATTTTTGCCGGCTATCATACGCAGAAGCCCAAGAACGGCCTGGGTGACTACCGGACCATTGGCCGGTTCAGCTTGCACTCCTCGGTTGAACTTGTGGGTGGGGATGATGACGACGACCACCACGACGATGATGGAAGGTAACGCAGGGAAAAATGTAAAACAGAGCAGTAGGCAAACCCTGGGACAGAAGAGAATTCTGTTCCAGGGTTTTATTGTGATTTTGAAATCTTTCCATTTTGAAATCTTTCAAAGAGGAGTGAAAATTCAGGCCACGAACCCAATAAAGTCAGCTCAGCGGACATGAATATCAAACGCTCCTGTTTCCACCTGTCCGGCACGTTTGATCTGCACAAAAATTCGATAATCACCAGGCTGGGGGAAGCCATAGGGGAAACTCACGTCGGGCGGCAGCGGAGCAGAGGAGGCAGGCATATTCATGCCGGACATGAGCATCGGCATTGACGCTGCGTTCTGTCCGGTCGAGTGTCCCATAAGCCCTGTCTGCGCCATCTCCAACGCCGCCATTGAGACCGAACCCGCAGGGTGAATATGAGCAAAGACGCTCAAGTCCGAGCGCATAATTTCCGCATGTCCGGCCATGCCCATGTAAGGCTCCACGTCTTGCGCAGGCTTGCCGTTTTTATCCTGCACGGTGAATTTGAGCATTGTCGCCGTATTCGCGGCAATCGGGCTATTGGCGTCGCGTTGCCAAACCATACGGCCACCGTCGGGAAGCTGAGCGACAGTGGAATCTTTCTCCGCCGGATCGAGCGGCGCCCCCGACCATGAAGAGTCATCTCCTGCCAGAGGTTTGGCTTTGTCTATTTCGGGAAGGTCAACTTCTCCTACGAGCGTCCAGGGGAAACCGTTTTTATCTACAACATCGGCGAACACCTGATAATGGCCGGCGGGCATCGAAGGCAAATCCTGCGCAAAAGCGCCGTCGCTGCCTTCAACTGGATCAGGATGAAGATGCCACATGCGATCTAATCCGGGAACACGAATGAGGAAAAGATGCATCAGATGGCCATGGTCGGGAACAATCTCTTTCAGCTTTACGTGGTGGTGCCATTTATCACCCTGGTCTTTAGCGCGGATCGCGAGACGGGTGCCGCTTTCCAGTGTGATCTTGGCCGCAGGAGGACTGAAGAAATCGACTCCGCGCTGGAAGTCCTTCGCTTCAGATCCCCACCACCTTCTTCCCAGAAAAAGCACAGCAACAACCACGAGCACTGTGATCGCGGTAATCAGTCGGGCACGGAGCCGGTTAGAAGCTAACGGAGTCTGTCCAGGTTCAAGGTTGCCTTGGCGCACACCGGCATTCACAATGGAAACCAACCCGAAGGCCAAAAAAAACGTAAGAAAAACTAGGACTGCCGCCAGCGATCTCTGCATGGGCAGCGTGCGCTGCGCAAACGAGGCCACCGGGACGGAAAGCTCTCCGTGACCCTTGCTTCCTTCGACCAGGATGCGCACCTGCAAGGCGCCTGATTCCATCAGCCACAGACTGCCGGTGAAAGATTGCGGATCTTGTTTAGATTGCTCAGCCACGTCGGGCGTGGGCGGCAGAGTGGAACCGGGCCCGGTAAGCGATAGCAGCACAATCTGCATGGAACGAACATCACCGGACTGACTTCGGACCTGAATCTCCGCTACGCCCGGAATCACCTGAGGCACACGCACAGTAACAAACAGGTGGTAGGGCCCAGCGTCGCCTTCGTAATAAACATCAGGGCTGCCGACGTGAGCGTGCACAGGCAAGCTGGCGATCAAAAGAAAAAGAGAAACGATTGTGAGAAGCCGTACTCGCATAAAGCTCCAGGCAGAAAAATTAAAATCAATCGGCAAAATAGAAGGTAAGAAATCTTCGTTACAGAGCAACACGGTCACAGCATCCTGTACGCGTGATTAACGTCTGTCATCTGATTCATCGGCGTATGCGCCGCATCCAATCGCCCCAGGCCAGGCCTATGCGCGAAGTAATGATTGAGACCACAAGCGCAATGGCCAACCCGATCCAGAACTCGGCGCGAGTTTTTTCCGTGGGAGAGAACTTGTAGGGATTGTAGAGAAAATTCGCCGGGTCGAAGTAGGCGAAATAATTCATCCCAAAAAACCAATTGCGGGCAGCCGGCGTCATGAGAAAGCTGGCGAACGGCCACTCTACGGCGATCAGACTAACCAAGAAGGCCGGTCCAGCGACTGCTGCTTGCGCCCATCTGTTCCACGGGCCAATCTTGCGCCACAACAAATCAAGCACCACGGCAGGCACAATCAAAAGCAGGGGGAAGCGCAAAGGCACAAGGTGCGTGACGTGCTGATACACCGGCCCCAATTTGGGCTGCGCCGGAACCAGCGGCAGGATCCATTCGAAGGCCAGCATGAGTGCGGTATAGATGGCGGCAATGATGGTGAACGCCCAGGGACGCGCTGATCCCCATCCCACACCGATCAATGCAATCGGAACAATAGTACAGATGGCTCGGTAAGCGCTGGCACTATGCAGGAGATCGGTCCAGGTAAGTTCGGTGAGCAGGTTGTTGGCTTGGGAGACGCTCAGTGCGCCGACGAACAGAAACAGCCAGGTCAGTTTGCGGTGCAACTCCTCCGGTGCGCGATTCATGAGGCCTGCGATCAAGGCCAGGATTCCAACCTTGATGCCAAGACCGCCAACAAACAACAACACATGCGGAGGGCTGAGGATTTTTACGTCAAGTCCGTAAGCGTTGTGCCACCAATTATCGAAAGGCGCGGAGGTGAGCATGGCAAAGCAGCCCCAGCTCGCGATGAAAGCCCCCAGCGGACCTTGAAAACCCCAGATCTTTACGGCCGCACTGCGGGCGGCGACGCCGCGTCCAAAGGTCGTACTCAGGATAAGGTATCCGCAAGCGATGCCGACCAGAACACCGTTCATGTAGATTGCGATGTGCGCCGGGGTCCAAAAAGAATCGCGGCCGATGGACATATGCCAGGAGATATCCCAGTAACCGCCGATCATGGCGGAAACTACTCCCGCGACTGCACACCAGATATACCAGGGAATGGAAGACAACTCTGCCGAAGTTTGCCCGGCCATCCGGGTCTGCATGGGAGCTGGGAAAGGGATGCTATCTGCCATGTTGGAACGACTCCGTCTTAAGCTGCTCGAAAAGAGATTTTCGTTTCGGAACTGGGAGTACCCTTAAGTTTACACTTCGCAACGTTAGGATTCGAATTTACGCAAGGCTTCAGCACTTCCGTTGACAGCCTGCAGAATCGATAGAAAGCTCTATGTCAAGCGACTTGAGTTGCCAGGATTGCGACCGGATAACTGTAGAAGATTTTTCCATCTTTGCGATGCGTTGCCATATCGAGTGCATCATCCAGCAGCGAGTCCTCAAAAATCTTGCGGATTCGGTCACTATCTCCCGGATTGGGAAAAGAACGTTGCAGTAAATCTTCGAGTTCGCCTTCAAGGCGGTAGGTCTCAACCCGAGGCGTGTCGAGCCCCGCGCGGGCAAACAAAGCATAGTGCTCTTCAAGCGGCAACGCGCGAACATGAGACGGATCGCGGAGCTTCTCCATGGCATTAAAAGCATCGGCCTTGGCAGCGGCGGGCGCGCTATCGGCCACAACGATGCGTCCACTCGGCTTGCAGACCCGGCGCATTTCCTCGAGCACTGCCAGCGGATCGAGAAAGTGATGAAACGCAAAGCGGGTGCTGACAGTGGAAAACGTGCCGGCTGAGTACGGCAGTGGGAGTACGTCTCCTTGTTGCCATGAAACATTCTGCAGCCCTTGTTGGCGCTGGGTCTCGTTGGCCTGTTCAAGCATGGCAGGAGTCAAATCAATGCCTGTGGCATGTTGCACGACGCGCGCGAAAGCGCAAACCAGGAGCCCGGGTCCGCAGGCTACGTCGAGGACCGTGTCGTCCGGACCAGCTTTGGCCATCTCGACAATGCGATGAAGGGTACCTTGATTTCGGATCGCTGGAGCGCTGGAAAACGGCGCTGCTTGGCGCGTGAATTGGTCAAGAATACGGCTGTTGTGTCCAGAGTCCATAGGCAACATCTTAATTAATGTGATCAACTCGGGCATCGAGCTGCTCTTGTGACTATTACCGAAATCGCCGGATGCGCAAGTTGTGGCGGTCAGAGCGGTAAAGACCTAACACATAAAGGACAGCTTTGCCCTGGGTGGAGTAGATTACCTGGCTGATTCGCAGCAACGGCGAACCACGAGGAACGCTGAGAAGTTCTGACAGCCGCGCGTCGGCAGCCGTCGAGTCAATCTCTTCATCGGCGTGGGCAAGATTGATGCCGTGCTCGAGTTCCATGAGAGAAAACAATGATCCTCGTTCAAGGGATGCCCGGCGCAGGTTGCCGAACTGTTCAGCCGACAGATAACAGGTTTCCAGCGCAAAGGGTTCATTGGCCGCCTGCCGGAGCCGCTCCACCACCAACAAGCGGCTGGTGGCAGGCAGGGAAAGTCGTGCGGCGATATCGGGCGCGTTCTCGATTACATTCATGGATAAAACTTTAGAGCATGCAGAAAGACCGCGGCTGGCCATCTCTTCGCTTAAGCTGGCCAGCTTATTGAAATGAATTTTAGGTGGAGCAACAAAAGTTCCGGCGCCCCGCCGGCGCTCGACCAGCCCTTCGCGCTGAAGCTCGGCCAGGGCGTGGCGCGCAGTCATAAGGCTTACGCTGTGAATCTTCGCCAGGTCTCTTTCTGAATCAACGGCCTCGCCGGGTTTGAGTTGGCCATTTTCAATGCGTTCGCGGATCGTACTCTGTATTCTCTGATAGGCCGGAGGCCGGTTCCCACGCTTCGGTTTCAAGGTTCTACCTTTTCAGGCTCGAAAGTTTTATCGGTATTCCGATGAATTATATCTACCTTATATATGCAGCCAAAGTTAGCTACTTGTAAAGTGTATGAGAATATCCATCCCAGGATACAAGACGGCTATTACGCAGATAACCCTTTGTTTATGAGGAGCTTAGATCGGGTGCAGCTACAAAGCGCGTTCTTATTGCGATAGTTACATATTCCCCGATAAACGCAGTGGACGCTCGGTCCACATCACATCCCAATAGCGACCAAACTTGCGGCCATTTTCGCTGAACGTGCCAGCGGGTTTGAATCCGAAGCGCTGGTGCAGCGCGGCCGAGGCTGGATTAGGCAGAGTGTATCCAGCAAGTATGCGATGGATATCCTCGCCGGCGATGGTCTCAAATAATGCTGTATACAATCGCCTTCCGATTCCTTTTCCGGCCGCGCTGAGGTCGCAATAAATTGTGGTCTCAACGGTGGTGTCATAAGCAGCTTTAGGACGAAAGCGTGTAGTGCCGGCGTAGCCCACCACGCCGCCGCTTTGTTCAGCTACCAGCAAGCGATAACGTCCGGTAGGGCCGAATTGCTGAAACCAGGTGGCGCGGCGCTCCACCGTGTAAGGCTCAACGTCAAAAGTGACGGGTGTACTGACGACGTAATAGTTGTAAATTTCAGTTAACCGCGGGAGATCGTCCTTTGTCGCCATTCGGATCAGGATCGCATCCATGCTTCAGTCCTTTCTTGCGTCAGCCTCTTTTTAACCCGTCTCTCAAACGTTCTAAACCATGCCTTCAGATAATTTGACGTGACAAATTGCAAATTGTGGGTTCTCATTAGGACATACGTTAACTAAGCAGGGCCTTTCATGCGCAAGTTTCCGTGTGGATCGGCTCGTGGTAGCAGCCATTTTCGTCTTTTGTGGCTCCGTCTCCAGTGCGCCGCCTCAGCGCAAGAAATCGGCTGAGCCAAAGCGTCGCTGCTTATCAACAAATCATGCAGCATACTCCAGGTCACGACTGGCCAGTGGCCTGGAGCTTTGCTGTATTCTGATTGAGTCCAACTCCTGCCTATAATTCAAGAGGCTATGAAAAGCCAACCCTTTTTGGGAAACAAGTGTCAAATCGCAACAATCCAAAGTCCCGGCTCGCCCGGGACATAGATAAAAGCGGTAGGTCCTGGCTTTGGCCATGACGGAGCGAAGCGAACCCCGCCGCTTAGCGGCGGGTAGGAGGGTTAGAGAAGACTCAAGTCCCCACAAGGGACGACCGAGTCCTTTTTCTTTCGGAGAGGTTTCGCTTGAGCCGCGCCGCTAACGCTTGTAAAAATGCGAAAGGGTTGCAGACGGTTCATTTGCCGTGGTCGCAATGACAATGGCGGTCTTCAGAGCAGCAGTTCCCTGGCTCAGCCAGCTTGCCATCGGGTCCAATGCATGTTTGCGTGAGCGCACACCAGAACAGACCTTCGTTCGAACGCGGAACGGTAGGATCGGGTTCCGCCCAAACATACTGGTTCTTGGAGTGCAGGTTCGAACACAGTCCAGGTCGTTCAATATTGAAGCGATCGCTCATGCGGCACCTCCCGCCTTCAGAATGGCGCGCTTGACCGCCACCCGCGCAAGCATAATTTTTTCCGCGTTACGGCCAAGGCTTTTGGCCTTGGCGACGGCTGCTTTGGCCGCAGCATCGGCGGTTTCGGCAGTAATCTTCTTTCCAATCAGGGCTTCGGCCGCCTCGGTTGAAAGCCACGGCACTGGCGCCACGTGGCCCAAGACCACACGGGCGCTGCTTACCGTGCCGCCGTTCATGGTAAGTGCTACTGCAGCCGTAGCATAGGGCCAATCAAAGGCTACCTTCTGCCGGACCTCATAGGCTGCGCTGTGAATGGAGCCGGGTCCCTTACCTGGCAGGACAATTTCCGTCACAATCTCGTTCGGTTTGAGGTCGTGTTCGCGTTCTTGTTCGCTTTTGGGAATCACAAAAAAATTCTCTAGAGCAACTTCACGTGTTGCCTTCGACCCCTGAATTCGTACCTTGGCCTGGTAGGCAATCAGCACGGGCGCGACCGTTGAAGGACTGACAAAATAAGCCGGCCCATCATTTCCCAAAATGGCATGGTAGCGATTATCGCCTTCAAGGACGAGCGATTTGCCGTCGGCGCCCTGAGCGAGCAAGCCGTGTCCACTGCGGAAGTACCAGCAGCGCGGGCGCTGGCACAGGTTGCCACCGATTGTGGCGATGTTGCGTATCTGCGGGCTGGCAGCATCGTTGGCAGCTTCGGCGAGAACGGGATATGCCTGTTTTATCTTTGCATCCTCGGCGATCTCTGCCAGGGTCATCAGCGCTCCAATGCGCAAGCCATCACGCAGCACGCTCACGCCGCGCAGCTCCTTGATCCCTTTTATATTGACCAGGCGGTGGGGCGTGGTGACGTCATCTTTCATTAAAGAGATCAGGTCGGTACCGCCGGCCAGAATTTCAACATCGCCCCACTTATCGCCAAGCAGGCCAGAGACCTGGTCTTTGCTGGTCGGAGTGGCGAAATCAAACGCTCGCATTGTTGCCTCCTTTGTTGAGGGCCGCCAGGACGCGGTCGGGGGTGATGGGCAGGAAGGGCACACGCACGCCAATGGCATTGGCCACAGCATTGGAGATGGCCGCCGACGGTGAGACCATGCACGGTTCGCCCAGGCCGATGGGGCCGCGCTCGTCGTATCCTTTGCCGGTCATCATGTGAACTACCATCTCGCCGACATCGCCGATGTTGGCCAGGCGATAGAATTCCATGTTGGGATTCAACATCCGGCCGTTGACCGGATCCATGATTTTCTCTTCGTAGAGCGTCGTAGCAACGCCCATGATCATGGCGCCGTAGCACTGGCTCTCAGCGGTTTTAAGGCTGACGACCAGACCGCAATCCTGTACGCAGACCATTTTATTCATTTTCACGATGCCGGTTTCTGTGTCTACGGAAACGTCAGCCATCATAGCGCCGCCAACGCCGCTGCTGTTAAGGTTGCCAGGGCCGGGGTTCTTGCCGACCACTTGAATGGCCTGGGTTCCCAATTTGGAACAAGCATCTTTCCAGTTCAAGCTGCGGCTGGGATCTGACTTTACGCGAATCGTGCTGTTGACCGCCTCCAGGTCTGCAGGCTGAGCATTGAGTGCGGGCGCCACTTTGGCAAAGAGCTGGTTCAGGGCATCCACCGCGGCGCGGCGTGTCGAGGTAGAGACACCGCCAATGGTAGAGCTGCCGCCGGAGGCGCCGGAAGCCGGATATTGATTATCACCGATGTTCAATTGCACCTGGTCGAGGGGGATTCCCAGGGAATCGGCAGCAACGATCTGGATTGCCGTGCGGTTTCCGACCCCGAGGTCCTGCGTTCCCATTTTCAGGTCGACGGAGCCGTCAGGAGCGATGGTGAGCCCGCAGTTGCTGTTATGACCGCGCCCGCCCCAGGTGTGAATGGAAAGACCGAGTCCACGCTTTACGGGGCCGTCACCATTTTTGCCGCGGGGACGCCAGTTTGCCTTCCAGCCAATCAGGTCGGCGGCGATGAGCAGTTCATCGCGATAGGTGTCGGCGCGATGGAAGGTATCCTGCGGCGGAGCTGCTATCTGAAGATTTTTCAGAAACATATCCAGCGGGTCCATGTTCAGTTTGGCCGCCAGGTCTTCCAGGGCGCCCATGGTGATCAGGCAGCCTTGAGGATGAGCAGGAGCGCGCCAGGCGCGGGCCGGGCCAATGTTCGTCTGCACGGCCACATGCTGGATACGCCGGTTCGGAATGCTGAATACGTATGGGATCGGCGGCGCACCACCCCCACCGGGACCGCCCGTGCCCCAGGATTCGGAGTCCCAAGCCAACAGCGTGCCATCTTTTTTGGCTCCCACCTTAACGCGGGCAAATGCGGAAGGACGCGCTCCCGCCACCATCAACTCGGAGTCGCGCTCGAGCATGATCCTCACCGCCTTGCCACCGGCTTTCTTAGAAAGCTGGGCGGCTGCGATGCCCCAGCGGTCGGCCCCAAACTTGCTGCCAAAACCGCCACCCATGTGGTCCTGATGCACGTGCACATTGGTGACAGGAATCTTGAGAGCGCGAGCATATTCATTGGCGACGCCAGAGACGTTCTGCGTCGAGGTATACACCATGAGATGGTCGTCGTCGGTCCACTCTACAATCAAGCCGTGGGTTTCCAGGCAGCAGTGGGTAATTACAGGACAGCCATAGACGCCTTCGGAAACAACCTCGGCCTCTTTGAAGGCGGCATCCGGGTCGCCTCTGACCACGTCGGCCGCCTTGCGATAAGGAGACTTGTTTTCCTGTGCCTCTTTCTTCGGTGCTGCCTGCAAGGCTTTGATCAAGGCTTCTCCGACTTTTTGCTGGCGCATGCTGTCAACCACCTGATCGCTCACATCAAAGCTCACGCCTTTGCGCTGAACGATGGCAATAATCTGCGGCTCGGGAACCTGGTTCCTGAACATATCTCCGAGATCAGACTGCGAAACCGGAGTGGTATCTTCGGCCACATTTTGCGGCTGGTCAAAGTCGTTGACGAAGTGAGAGAGGGGCTGGTATTCAACCTTGATGGCACGAATGGCATCTTCCGCTGTCGGTTCATCTACGGCGGCGACGGCGACGATGTCATCTCCGGCCCAGTGGATCTCAGTGCCGGTGTCTTGCACAATCTGAACGGCCTTGACCCCGGGCATCTTTTCCGCGGCGGAAGTATCAATGCTCACAACCTTGGCGTGCGCATAAGGCGAGCGTAAGACCTTGCCAAACAACATTCCTGGGCGGTGCACATCGTAGGTATATTTGGCGCGGCCTGAGACCTTGACCGGGCCATCCACACGCGAGATGCGTTTGCCGAGCAAAGGTCTTTGTTCCGGCTGAGGCCAACTATAGTCCGTTTGCTGCTCTGTCTTGACGTCGTCTGCCATAACCTAAGCTCCTTTCGCGGCTTTTGCTGCCTGCACCAGGGCCAGGCGCATGCCTGCATAGGTGCCACATCGGCAGAGGTTTCCGCCCATTCCATGCTTGATCTGCTCCGGCGTCGGATTAGGGTGCTTATCCAGGAAGGCCTTGCTTGCCATCACGAACCCGGAAGTGCAGAAGCCGCATTGTTGTGCGTCATGATCAACAAATGCCTGTTGTATGGGATGAAGTTTGCTGGGATCGCCCAGGCCTTCTACGGTAGAAATGGCGTGAGATTGCGCATCAATAGCAAGAACCGAGCAGGAATAAACCGCTTTGCCATCCAGTAATACCGTGCACGCTCCGCAAGTCCCCCGATCGCAGACCCGCTTGGCGCCGGTCAGATCAAAGCTGTCGCGCAGCGCGTCCAGCAATGTGACCCGAGGCTCCAGTTGTGCGCTGTAGCGCTTGCCATTGATGGTAAGCGTGACCGGTACTTTGTCCGGACCTTGCACGGCCACCTCTTCCGCTTCCGCTGTGAGCACACCCGCCCTGGCGATAAATGGCACCGCCGCGGAAACGCTCGAAATTTTCAGGAAATCTCGTCTGGATACGCCCGCATCGTCAGATGAGTGCGAAGACGAATGCGAAGAGGAATGATTCGAAGAAGAATGCTTTGAGGATGAATGCTTTGATCCCGGTTTCTGTTTCTTGTCCTCAGGAAGATCGTCCATCTGGGTGCCTCCCGTGCTTGTCGAGGATTGTGCTCTACCGCAAGCCGAAAAAATTATAACACCTGAACCTGCGATGATTTGTTAAGTGCCGCCCCTGATAAATCAGCGCGTCCCGGATTTCGGGACGATGCTGGAATTCAGTCCCATTTCAAACCGTGAAACTGTTTCCTTCAGCGGCTAGTGATAGCTGAACTCAAATACCGCGCTCTTCTTGAAATCGTTATAGAAGAGTTCGTATCCTCCCCGGTTATATCCATCAATGGAAAACACAAGCTCAGATTTGCCGTCGTTATCGTAATCGCCGGCATCCACGAGCCACATATCTTGTCCCAGAAATGAGATTTGCTTCACCGGGTCAATGACGAACCACTGGTCAATGAAAGCATCGTCCACCGGTCCGTCACAACGGTATCCCTCCAGGCGAATCTGGGCTATCGTCCAGTTATTTTTGGAAGAGTAGGCTTTGACAAGCTTTATGTCTTCGTCGTGATAGAGCCACGCTCTCTCAGTTTCGGGCTTCTGGTTTGTGCAATTTGAAACCTTTGGGAATTTCTTTCGGAACTCTTGGCGCAGGGCTGCGATGAGCGCAGGCGGCAGGTGACTGGGCTTCCAGGTTTCCGGATCTTTGAAGAATGACTGGGAATTCGCGATAAGGGGTCGGTAAACAGGGGAATCCGCCGACCCGGCATATTCCGCCGATTTCTTTCCTATTGTGGGAATACGGCCCTGGCTTGTAATCTCTTGCCGTCCCACATCAGAATAAAATTCAAACTCTTTGGGCGTGCGGCCTGTCATCTGTCCTAAGTTTCTGCCATCGAAGGCAATCGTCCATGTGACCTGCTGTGGATACCGGGATGCGATCTTTTGCATGCAACTTTCATCAGGACAATCACTGGGAAAGGCCTGCCAGTCGCCGCCATTCTTTTGAAAAACAATCCGCACACGCCGGTGATGCTGGCCGACCGAATGCCCGGGAACATCTTCAAGGATCCCCAATATGACGTTTGGCTCCGACGAATTGGCAAAGATCGGAAAAGAGGTCAATGCAATGAGTACAACCATCGCTCGAATCATGACGCCACGCCCTTTCGCTGGCACCAGCCGGGTATTCATTATATCCATGCAGAAAGCGGTTCCTGCGAGCTTTTGAGGGACCCTACTTCTTAAGTGAAAGCCCTTTCATTGAAAACTTTGAGGCAAAGGATTTACGCCAGGATATTAGAACGCTATGATTGCTGTCAGGTTCGTTGACATGACTGGTTTACATTTCTCTCACACGGTACGTTCCTCTCACCAGAAAACAAGTTGTTTGAGCATGCGATGGTGGCCAATCTGTTTTGTTGTTTTGTTTACGGCGATGATGACAACTCACGCCACCGCCCAGGATAACTATGAAATACAGGTTTACGGTGCCGATACTGTCGAGCCCCACTCGACCATGGTCGAGCTGCACACCAACTTCACAGCAGCCGGAAGCAAGGTTGCTGTGGATGGTGTTAATCCTACGCAGCATGCCGTGCATGAAACCGTGGAGATTACCCAGGGGTTCAACTCCTGGTTCGAGACCGGCTTCTACATCTTCACCAGCGCGCGCAACGGCAGCGGATGGGAGTGGGTAGGCGATCATATCCGTCCCCGCGTGCGCGCGCCCGAGCGCTGGCACTGGCCGGTGGGGATCAGCGTTTCCAATGAAATTGGATATCAGCGGCGAAAATTTGCTGTGAATACCTGGACCTGGGAGATCCGTCCTATCATTGATAAGAAGCTTGGCCCTTGGTATCTCTCATTCAACCCAACTTTCGATCGCGCATTGCACGGGCCTGATGTCTCCCGCGGCTTTGAATTCTCTCCCAACGCCAAGGTTTCATTCGATATCAACCCCAAGGTCGCCTTAGGGGTGGAGTATTACGGAGCGCTGGGCCCGGTGGACGGCTTCGATGCCTTGCACAATCAACAACAGCAGTTTTTCCCTTCCATTGATCTGAATGTCTCGCCAGAGTGGGAGATCAACTTTGGCGTGGGCGTAGGCGCGACCCACGGAACCGACCACATCATTATCAAAGGAATTTTGGGGCGCAGGTTCAGCTTTCACCGCAAGAGCCGAAAAATATTAGGACCGGATAATAATTAAGTGGATTGCAGCGGGCACGTTTATTCGTAAAGCCAATGCTGCGATCACATCTTGCTTTGACGGCCTTCCATCCTGGAAGAACGACACACAAACAAAAAGCCAACCACTTTGTTTTCAATGTGTTGAACCGTTATCGAAACATTTTTGAGACATATTCCCTGCGGAATTGTCATCCCTCGCACCTTGACCTAAGGTTAGCCCTACATTTGTGAACTAGGAAGAAGGCAGTAGGCGTCCGCGGCGACCTGCACTGGCAAAGCAGTCAGGTGGCCGCGGGCGCTTACTTTAAGTCACACCAATCAGAATTTTTTCTGTCGCACGAGCCGCTGGAGGATGGGGATGAAATACCGGGTCGCAATCTTTACCACACTTTTTATTTTGTTTGCAAGCATTCATGGCAGCTTGCGCGCCAGCCAGGTCGTGAAGACGATTGGTCCAGTGCGTGTCTATATCATGCCCCAGAGTCCATCGGTGCCGGTCGGCAAAACTCTGCCGCTCAGCGCGTACTCGGTTTTCTTCCGCAATCCCAACCGGACGAGTCAAGGCACATACCTCACCGGGAGATGGAACTCCTCGCAAACGGGAATAGCCACAGTTGATAACACAGGAGTAGTTACGGGTGTAGGACAGGGCTTCGCGGTCATTACTTTTCAATCCGGCCCATTTCGGACTTTTGCTGTTGTTAACGTTACCCCGCAATTGCTTTCCATCGCGGTGACGCCGGCCAATTCCAGTATTCCCCGCGGAACAACCCAGCAGATGACGGCCATGGGGCACTACTCCAGCGGCCCCGATCAGGACATTACCAGCCAGGTGTTGTGGTCTTCAACGGTCACCAGTTGCGCAACCATCAGCGCCGGACTGGCGCGGGCGTCGTTGGTTAACGAATGCACCACATCCATTCACGCCGATTTGTTCGGCGTGACGGGGATGACCAATCTCACCACCATCCCAGCGATTGTGCGATCGGTGGCAGTCACGCCTGCTAACCCGCCGGCGATTCCCAAAGGTGCTACTCAGCAGTTCACCGCAAGGGCAACCTATACCGACAACACAACTTTGGATGTGACCAGCAACGGGGGTACGGTGTGGTCATCCCTGGATCAAACCATTGCAAGCGTCAATAACACGGGTCTCGCTACAGGCCAGGCCATTGGGTCCACAACAATTCAAGCTGCCTTTGGCGGGCAAACCGGGCAGGTGAATGTCACGGTTTCGGCGCCGGCCGTGGTATCACTCGACGTTACTCCAAAAAATGCAATGCTGCCTGTTGGTTTGACCCAGCAGTTTACGGCAACCGCTACCTATACGGATAACTCGACTCAAAATGTGAGCGGCCAGGCCGCTTGGACCTCAGACAATCTTCCGGTGGCGACCATTGACAATGCCGGGCTGGCGACCGCGGTGAGCTACTCACCTCAAAACGGCACGTCTGGTATTACGGCCGTGTATGGAGGGAAGAGCAACGCGGTTCTTTTGAATACCAGGCCTGCCGTGGCTACCTCGATCGTGGTCACACCGGCCAATCCCACGGTCCCCGCCGGCTTGACGCAGCAGTTTACGGCAACTGGGAATTTCTCCGATGGCAGCATGAGCGATGTCACATCAAACGCGCTGTGGTCTTCGAGCGACATGACCAAGGCCACCATCACTGGCCAGGGTTTTGCCACCACAACCGCCAACCAGGGGCCGACCACGATTACGGCAACCTACGTCAACAACGTCGGGCCGAATGCCAGTGGCACGACCACGCTCACGGTTGGCGCTCCCCTCCTGCAGTCCATTGCTGTTACCCCGAGTTCCTTCCCACTGCCGATCAACAAGACCAAGCAGTTCACCGCCACCGGAACGTACAGCGACAACAGCACGGCCGACATCACCAACAGTGTCACCTGGACCTCTGCCGACATCACCAAGTTCACGATCAGCAATACGGGTCTGGCGACCGGTGTGAGCCCGAGCAATGATTACGTCAACTTAACCGCCGCGCAAAACAGCATTACCAGTCCCGCGGCAGGGGTATTGGTGCTTGACACTATTGACTCCATCAAAATCACGCCTCCTGATCCTTTTCTTGTCGCCAATGCAACCCAGCGGCTCTCGGTAATTCTCTTTCATGGGGCCGTGCAGGAATTCACCTGCAGTCCATGTGCAACCTGGACGTCAGGTAACAACAATGTCGCCACAGTTGATTCCAATGGATTGGTCACAGCGCACGGCGGCGTTAATTCCACCACCATTACCGCTAATTTTTATGGTGTGACTGACACCACGAATTTGTACGTGCGGACGTCTGCGCTGAATAGTATCACGCTGAGCCCGCTTAATCCGCAGGTTGCCGCGGGATTGACCCAGCAATTCACGGCTACGGCGCATTACGCCGATACGACGACCGAGGACATCACGGGTGAAGCCGCCTGGAGTTCAAGCAACGGCGCCGTTTCCATCAACGCAACCGGGTTGGCCACTGCCGTATTTCAAGCGTCCGCCCAAATCAAAAACACCGCAGGTTCAATTTCAGCCAGCACCACGATGACGGTGACGCCGCCTGTGCTGCAATCTGTCAGCATTAATCCCAAGACGATGACCAGGAACAAGGGAGAGATCGCCTACTTTACCACTACGGGACACTACAGTGACGGCACCACGCCGAATGTGGCTGCCACCTACAGCTCCGACAACACCAATGCCTGCAACATTGGTGCGTCCTCGGGCCAGTGCTTCACCGGCGCCGTGGGCACGGCACACATCACAACCTCGTTTGGAGGGTTCAACGACACGGCGACGCTCACGGTGAATCCGGCAGTGATCAAGAGCATTGACGTGACCCCGCACAGCCCTTTCATTGTGAACGGCAACAACCAGCAGTTCGCAGCCAAGGCGACTTACACCGACAATACCGTAGTAGATATAACCAATACCGCCACCTGGGCCTCTACCAACGGCACCACAGCAACCGTCAACAATACCGGATTGGCTACCAGTCATGCCCTGGGCACAACCGTAATTTCCGCCACCCAGAGCGCTATAACCGGCAGCACCAACCTGAACGTAAGCTCGGTAGCGCTGACTTCGATTAATATCACTCCTCCTAGTGCTTCCATCGTCAAGAACGGAACGCTGCAGCTCACCGCCACCGGACATTACAGTGACAACTCCACTCAGGACATCACCAGCCAGGTCACCTGGAATTCAGGCAACAACAACTTTGTGACCATCAGCGGCACAGGATTGGCAACCGGAGTCAGTGTAGGCGAAATCTATGTATTAGCTGCATCAGGAAACATTTTTAGTCCCAATGTGAATGTTAATGTAACCAACGCAGCGCTGGTGTCTATCACGGTCGCGCCGCTCACGCCTACAGTTCAACAGGCAGCAACCCAGCAATTTACCGCCACCGGCCATTATGCCGATAACACAACCCAAGACATCACGGGTCTGGTGAACTGGACTTCCAGCAACGCAGCCGCGGCCACGATCGTCGCGTACAACGGATTGGCCACTGCTGTAGCTCCAGGGACTTCGACCATCACTGCAGCTTCCAACAATGTGAACGGGAGCACCACCATGACGGTGGTTCCGGTCTTGCAATCCATCACGATTACGCCGTTTAACCTCACAAAGATTGTGGGTGGCACCCAGCAGTTCACCGCCGTCGGTCATTACAGCGACAACTCAACCCAGGACATCACCACTTCTGTAACCTGGTCGTCATCAGCCACCGGGGTCGCCACCATCGGCAGCACTACGGGTCTGGCAACCACGGTTGCAGCGGGTGCGACCACGATTACGGCAACTTTGAACAGTGTTTCCAACAGTGTTTCGTTCACTTTGGCTGCTTCCGGGAGCAACTCGCCTCGCTTCGCCTATGTGGCCAACGAATCCCTCTCGTCATCGGACGACACCATCGCCATCTACACGGTAGATTCAGTGACGGGTCAATTGCGATTGCGCAGCTATTTCTACAACGGCGTCGGCACATCACCATTTGCGCTGGCCGTTGATCCGGCCGGCAAGTTCCTGTATGTGGCCAACTTCGGGCCTCACACTATCTCCGGTTACGCGATTGACAACAACACCGGCGCGCTGAGCCCGGTGCCCAACTCTCCTTTCGACTCCGGGTCTTCATTTACGGATACGTTGACGGTTGATCCCACCGGCAAATTCCTGTTTGTGGGTAATTTTGGCTTCGGAAGCAATAACGTCTCCGCCTACACCATCAATCCCGCGACAGGAGAGCTGACCGCAGTCAATGGTTCGCCCTTTGGAGGAGCAGGAACTGAGGTAGCTGGAGTCGCGGTCGAGCCCAGCGGAAAGTATCTCTACGCCGTCTCCGATTTGGGAAAAACCATCCGTGGCTACAGCATAGATGCCAATACAGGCGTGCTCACGCCCACGGCAGGAAATGCCAACACGACCGGCAATTCACCGTCGGCGGTTGTGGCCGAGCCCACAGACAAATATGTTTATACGGCCAATTTTGGCGGTAATTCCATCTCAGCTTTCAGTATCAACAACGGCACAGGCGTCCTGACCGAATTGACCGGAGCGGGTTCACCTTTTGCTTTGAGTGGCGGCGCCGTCAATCCGGCAAGCATGGCGGTTGATCCTTCAGGCAAGTTCCTCTATACGGGCGAAACCAACAAGGTTTCTGCTTTTACGATTAACAATGGCACGGGAGCGCTTTCCGAAGTCACCGGTTCCCCCTACACCGTAACCGGGGCCAGTTCAGCAGTGAACGTGGATCCCTCGGGTCAATTCCTGCTGGTGAGCGATGGCACCGGAAATACGATCAAGACTTTCACCATTAATCCGAATACCGGGCAATTGACCGCCGCAGGCGTCGCGCCCGACCGCAAAGGACCTATTTCGATTGCCATTACCAAAGGGCGGCCCACATTCGATATTCCGCAGTTCGAATACGTCTCTGAGTACAGCCAGAATTCGATTTCCGGCTACAGCATTGACAACAACACCGGCCTTCTCACTCCGATTGGCGCGGTCACGCATTTAGCCGTCGGCAATCATCCGGCAGCCAGTGCAAGCGATCGCCCCGGCAAGTTTTTCTTCGTCAACAATAACAGTGACCTAACCACCTCTGCTTTCACTATTAATCCGGCGAACGGTGCGCTAACCCCTGTGAACGGATCACCCTTCAACACGGCCCATCATTCTGACATGACAATTGATCCCTCCGGAAGGTTCCTGCTCGGAACCAGCGTCGGTGACAAGAACCTGGAGTCGTATTCCATCAGCTCCACTGGCGCGTTGGCTCTTGTTGGTACAGTTTGCTTCACGTCAGTGCCAAATGGGTGCCAAGGATTAACCGCCCCTCTTGGGGTTGCCGCGGATCCGCTGGGCCGCTTCGCTTTTAGCGGTAATACGGATGGAACGGTTTCTGCCTACACTATTGACAGAACCAGCGGTGCGGTCGCACTCGTCTCGGGATCGCCTTTTGCTGCTACAGGTGTTTCGCCATCGGGCTTGCACATGGCGGTTGATCCCTACGGGCAATTCCTCTATGGCGTCAGCTTCGACCAGAGTACTCTCTCCATCTTTACCATCAATCAGAGTACGGGCGCCATCACGCAGGTGGGCTCGAATGTGAACCTCATGGGCCAGCCGGAATCGGTCACTTGCGACCCCACCGGAGGTTATGTGATTGTGGGCGGTTCCTTTAGGACGCAGGTGTATTCCATTGACCGCATCAATGTTCCTGGCAGTCTCACCGAGGTCTCGGGCTCGCCCTTTGTCAAGCCGCTGCTGGGGGCGACGCTCGACCCATCGAATCGCTTCCTCTATTACGCGGAGGGAGTTGGTAACAGCATCGAACTTGGGACCTTCGATTTTCGAACCGGCTTCGTTACCGATACTGCCAATAAGCCCGACGGCGCTAATGTTTACAGTGTTACGGTAACCGGGAAGCTGAATTGAAGCGGCCAGGATAGAGCATTCGCGCGCCGAATTATGTCGTGTATATAATTTTCCTGGGAACGAACCCGTTCCCCGGAGAACCCATTGCAAGAGGTTGCGCTCTATGATCCGCAGCGGCGGCCCGCAAACTGGATGCAAATCATCCAGCCCGGCCAGTATGCAGTCTTTCACAAAGACGCGCATACGGAAATCGAGACCAACTCAGAAGGCGCATACTTGCCTGCTGGCGCGCCCAGCACTTGCCTGATTTTTGATTCACGCGAAGAAGCAAAAAAGTATTGTGAGTTGCGCGTGCAGCAGTTTGGCAACTTACGTTGTGAGATTTATGACAACTCCGGAAAAGCCAAGCTCCCAGCCGCCATTGTTCTGAATCCCGCGTTGGCCGGCTCTCTGGAAGAAAGTCCGGCAAATAGCAAGCGCAAGATCATAACCGGAATTGCGCTCATCATACTTAGCGTCCCGCTTTTCATTTGGGACTGGAAATTCAATTGGGGCCTGATCCTGCCGACTCTGATTGGTCTTAACCTGATCTTTTTCGGCTTCAGGGTCGCGTTCTGGGGATTGGGTATGTTAGAGCGCACCAAGGTTCAGCAATAACAAATAACGGCCCCTTTTCCTGGTCGGTGCTGATACTCACAACAGCTTGCAAACTTCCTCAAACTCAAGCCGGGGACCGCGCGGAAACAGCTTCGCTGGGTCTCCAAACCCAAGGTTGCACAGGAAATTCGATTTCACCGGACTGGTTGGCATGACTTCTTCAGGTTCGCCTTTAGAAATGGGAGCTGGAAAAAATTCTTCATCCACCTTGGCGTTGTTGAAGCCGGACATGGGGCCGCAGTCCAACCCTAAAGAGCGGGCCGCAAGAATGAAATAAGCTCCCTGTAGTGTGCCGTTGCGAAATGCCGTGACCTCAGCCAGCTCTGGCGAATTTGAGAACCACTCGCGTGCTCCCGGATTGTGAGGAAAAAGCCTGGGCAGCAACTCATAGAATTTCATGTCATGGGCGACGATGGCCGTCACCGGGGCCTTCATCGTCTTTTCCACGTTGTTCGGCGACAATGCTGGGCGCAATCTCTGCTTTGCCTCCGGCGTACGCAAGAAAAGGATGCGTGCTGGGCTGCAATTGGCGCTGGTCGGCCCCCATTTCATAAGGTCGTACAGCCGGTGCAATAGATCATCGCTTACTGGTTTATCAAGCCAGCTATTGTGGGTTCGTGCCTTGCGAAACAAAACATCCAGCGCCTGCTCGCTCAATAAATCGCCCATAAGTTTGTGTCCCTCTTTCTCATCGTACTGTGAACATCAGCTTTAGGGTTTACAGTGTTACGTGCATGTCGCTCGACGTGCCGCCTGCGGCGGGAACGTAACATTTCAGCGTGTAATCCATCACCATGCGGTCGGCACTGAAGCGCCAGCCAAGGGTCCGAATGGTGCGTTTCATACGTTTGATCCAGCCGCGCGGCAGGCCATCGTGGTCGCGCCGGTAGTACAGTGGAATCACCTCTTCGCGAAGCACCCGGTATAGATCTTCGCCGTCGCGGGTATCGTGAACATTCATGTTGGAGTGGGTCCTGCCGGTTCCGATGGCGAAGCCGTTTAGGCCGTCGTAGGCTTCCGCCCACCAGCCATCGAGCACAGAGAGATTCAACCCGCCATTCAGTACTACTTTTTGACCGCTGGTCCCCGAGGCCTCGAGTGGCCGCCGGGGATTATTCAGCCAAACATCCACGCCCTGAACGAAATGACGTCCTACGTTGATATCGTAGTTTTCTACAAAAACGAATTTGTCAGAAAACTGCGGGTCACGCATCAACTCCGCTATCTGCTGTAATACCCGCTTGCCCGGTTCGTCATGCGGATGCGCCTTGCCGGCAAACACAAACTGCACTGGGCGTTTAGGGTCGTTCACCACAGCGGCCAGCTTTTCAATATCGGCCAGAATCAAATTGGCTCTTTTATAAGTGGCGAAGCGGCGTGCAAATCCAATAGTAAGTGCGTCAGGACTTAACACTCGTGCGAGTCTTTGCCGGGTTTCGAGTGGTTCACCACGACGCTCAGCCTGTTCAACTGCGCGGCGACGCACAAACTCCAGGAGCCGTGATTTCAGGCTGAGATGGGTCTCCCAGAGTTCACCGTCATCCACATTTTCAATGCCCTCCCAGGTTTGTGGCTGGCTGCTGTGCTCGGGCCAGCCGGTGCCCAGATGACGGTCATAGAGACGAAACATTTGCGGCGCCAGCCAGGTGGGAACATGCACGCCATTGGTAATGTGCCCGATGGGAACTGCATCCTCGGGCTTACCAGGATATAACCCCGTCCACATGGTCCGGGAAACTTCGCCGTGCAGGGCAGAGACTGCATTGGCGCGCCGGGAAAGTTTCAGGCCCAGCACCGTCATGCAGAATTCTTCGTGCGGGTTGTTGGGATTCTCGCGTCCCAGCTCCATAAGTGTTTCATGGGAAAGGCCCAGTGCTTCGCGGAGAGGTCCAAGGTGCTCTTCCATCAGGTCAGCATTAAAGCGATCATGGCCGGCAGGCACGGGTGTGTGGGTAGTGAAGACCACTTCACGGGAAACACGAGGCACAGCTTCGTTGAAGCCCAAGCCCTCCTCCTGCATACGACTGCGAATCGCTTCCAGCACGGCAAATCCGCTGTGGCCTTCGTTCAGGTGAAGGACGCCCGGTGTGATCCCCAGGGCTTTCAAAGCGCGGAAGCCTCCAACCCCGAGCAGCAACTCTTGCCGGATCCGGATGCGTCCATCTCCGCCGTACAAGCGCGAGGTGAGTTCCCGGTCTTCGGGAGCGTTCCCAGGCACGTTGGAGTCAAGAAGAAGCAGATCGCAGCGCCCCACTTTCATGCGCCAGACTTTCGCCCGGATCGAGCCGCCCCGGGTTTCAATTTGCACCATGACCGGTTCGCCATTTGTTCCAATGGCCGGTTCCATGGGCAGTTGATTGAGATCCGTCTGCAGGTACTCTTCCTGCTGCCAGCCTTTAAGATCGAGCCGCTGTCTGAAATATCCCTGTCCATAGAACAGGCCAATACCGACGAGTGGAATATCCAGGTCCGATGCGCTCTTGATGTGATCGCCGGCCAGGACCCCCAGGCCGCCGGAGTATACCGGGACGGATTCGTGCAACCCGAACTCAGCAGAAAAATACGCCACCGGACGAGGCCGCAGAATACCTGCATACCTTGCGCCCCAGGTCCGATCGGCTTCGAGATACTCCCGTTGGCGGCGGTAGGCGTAGTTAATCCGGCCGTGCAGCACTTGCTCCTCGGCCCGTCGTTTGATTCCCGCCAGGGGAATCTCTCCCAGCAGCGAAATGGGATTGTGATTGACCTGTCTCCAGCGTATCGGATCAAGATCACGGAACAAGCTGGTGGAATCACTGTCCCAACTCCACCATAAGTTGCGGGCCAGGGACCAGAGCCGCTCCTGTACAGGAGCAATGAAGCGGTCGAGCGTACGCGCCTCGCTCACCACGGGCGCGACTTGGGCGGCCGCTTCCACCAGCATTCGGACTTCGTTCTCTCGAAAGATCCGAGCTTCGATGGTTTGAACCACCAGGACCCCTTGCAG
The DNA here is from genome assembly GCA_035487355.1 of Terriglobales bacterium. Lineage (NCBI taxonomy): Bacteria > Pseudomonadati > Acidobacteriota > Terriglobia > Terriglobales > Terriglobales bacterium. The sequence goes on from DATHMF010000022.1 coordinate 201,607, forward strand.
GATGCCGCGATCAATCAGGGGAACCCCAAGGAATGATTGGTAAGCATCTTCTCCGGATTCACTGAAGTATTTGAAACGTGGATGATTTTTTACCTGATCCACGGCGACCGGGCGCACTTGCTCAGCCACCAGGCCGGTGAGGCCCTCTTGTATGACCATGCGTAGGGTGCCAATACATTGAGGACGAAGCCCGACCGTGGCCGCCAACACCAGGTTGGCGCGATCAGGTTCCAGCAAATATGCCGAACAGACATCGGTCTCAAACCGTTTGGCAATTAAGGCGACGACATTCATGAGGGTCTCGGCTGGTTTGCCGCCCTCTGCCGCAAGCTTACCGATTTCCTCCAACGTCAAGACGTGACTCGCATCACGCGCAAGAGCGGCTTGGCTCATGTTTTGAGTTCTCCCAGTCATTTCGATGCAATTGTAAGGGGATATAGAGCCATTTTCGCGCATCTTTTGATTTTGGTCTAGCGGCTGGCTTCATAGGTGAGTTAGGCAATCACTGCGCGAGGTCGGCGGCGGGTCAGACGTCCGATCATCGGATAGGAAATGGAAAAACGGCGAGATTAACTGCGATTGCATCGGCGCAGAAATCACAAACATACAATACCCTGGCGCGCACGCAACTGCTTAAACTGCAACCGCTGCGAGGCTCTTTAGCGCGCACACTACTCCCCCGGCAGAAACTCTATATGTCAGGCGCATATCAAGTCCAATTGAAATTGTTTATGGTACATATATATGGTACATATAAAGGTTGAACGCGCAGCAATGACATGAAACCGCAGCCCTTTAGGATGAGTGCTGACTCCCCATCCGGTGGCCAAGAGGGTTCCAAAGATTGAAATCCTGAGCCGGCAATCCCAACTTTGTTCGGAATCTCAGGCATGCGCCGTGAGGAAACGGTCGGCATGAGGCGCCGGTATGGCGCCCAATTGGCGCAGGAGCCCTAGCTGGTCCCAGCTATTCCAGCCGGCAACGATTTGGCCACCGGTAATTTTCGCGATGACGATTCCGGCCACGCGGACGCGTCTTCCGGTTGGCGGGATTCCCAGCCCGTCACCTTGATGTGTACCTTCGAGCACGAGCCGTACGGTAACCTTGTCGCCGTCAGCGACGGTGTCTTCGATTGTGATGTGTATATCCGGGAAAGTTGTTCGAAAGTTATGGAAGAAAGTCTTAAATTGGGCAGGGCCTTGGACATCCACATCAGTTTCACCCAGGCCGTAGGCCACAGCGTCGGGAGCAAACAGTTCGTTGATGGTCTCTTCACGGGATTGGTTCCATACTTCTTCAAACCAGCGATGTACCAGTTTGGCATTTTCTTGCATAAACGCTCCTTAATTCTGTCTGTAAAACCGGACCCGGTTGATTAAGACTGGCGGAAGGGCAGGCGGTCGGAGCAAAGCCCTTCTATTTTTCACCAATCAGATAACGGCAACCCGAAGCGCCCATGCGAGCCGAATGGATCGTTTTTGCCGGGATATCGAAACGGTCCCCCGGCTGGTAAGTCTCTTGAGCGCCGTGCATCGTCACTGTCATTTCGCCGTCGAGGATGATGTGCGCGGTCTCGCCCGGATGCATGTGATCAGGGTAGAAAGCGTTGGGGCTGTCTTGCCAGACGTAAGTATCGCAAAAGCCTTCGGCATGAAGCTGTTTTTCAAGTGCCTGTTCGTCCATGGTCCTATCTCAGAAGTGGGGAACATTATAGCCCGGAACAGAAATGATGCATGACTTCTGCCGCCAAAATCTGGTGTTCATTAACCGCGCAGTGCTTCCACGGCCGCACGTAAATTCTCGAGGCGCATCTCCGAGTAAATCTATTCAGGCGTGTGCCGTAAGGAGCCGGTCCACGCAGTTAAGGGCGACAAATTCCTGCCACGCAAAGATATCGAATTTCCTTCGGATCACCGCAAAATTACCAGTCGTCTGCAGATTCTGCTTAGGCGGAGCGTCCGCGGGGCAGGGACGAACTCAGACGGGTTGGGTTGGGAGGCATCTGTGCAAGCCCCGATAAACTCACCAGCAGCACTGCAGCGAATAAACCAATGTTTCTGAATTTCATAAACTCGCTCCTTGGGGATGAACACAGACCAGATTGGTTCTTGTTGTCCGGCACCAAAACGAAATGCAACCAGTATGGTCAAGACTTGAAATTTGCACCATACTCGCATTTCTGACTTAAGACAGCGACATCGTGATAGGTTTTCCTTTTGCCGTATCAAAATGGTACGACGAGCCATTTTAGTCCTGAGATGTGGGAGGTCGATTTCTTCTAACCACGTCGGCCCAATTGGAAACGTCCGCCAGGTGGGCGCCGTCAAGCAATGCCTCGGCCTGCCCTCTTGCTGCGGCGTAAGAAAAGTCTGGTTAATTGCCAAACCCCTGGGTTATACTCGACGGCGTTCTGAAAGCATACGCTGGAGGAAAAGCATGTTTCACTTAATCTGGTATGTTCTCATTGGGCTAATCTCGGGATTTATCGCAAAATCGGTGATGCACGTGCATATGACGACCTTCTGGACGATCGTGCTCGGCATCATCGGATCGATCATCGGCGGCGCCGTTACCCACATGTTTTCGCGCCCGCAAAACGAACGATATCATCCCGCCGGCCTCATTTTTTCCATACTGGGCGCGATTTTGGTTCTCTTCATTTGCTACAAGCTGAATATTCATTTTCCCCAGGTCAACCCGTTCTAGCTCATCGACGACTATGGCGGCCCAGCTTTCACTCTGACGGTGAATGGCACGAGCAGCTGCAGCGCCTTGTCAGGTCGCAGAGAGCGCACTGATCGTAACGTAATATCCGTCCGGATCTCGGAGCGAGAACTCCTTGGTTTGAGTGTTCGGATTCACGTGTGGCTCCTCTTCGAGCCGAGTGACGAGAGAGCGTGCCCTTTGAAGCGCCAGGTCGAAATCATCGACACGGAAGAACAA